>NZ_DASSTI010000055.1:0-16894 GCF_035708005.1 Segeticoccus sp.
CAGGTCGTCGACCGACGGATCGTTCTCCACCTTGTCCAAGAGGTCCTGCAGGGCGGCGATCTCGTCCTCGGGCATGGCCGTTGCCGCCATGGCCGTCGCCGCGGGCTCGAGGATGCGACGGACCTCGAGGAAGTGCAGGACGGTGTCGTCCTGGTGGAAGTCGACGACGAACGCCATGGCATCGAGGAGCAGGCTCGGTTCGAGGCTCGTCACATAGGTGCCGTCGCCCTGCCGCACGTCGAGCACGTGGATGAGGGACAGCGCCTTGACCGCCTCCCGCAGGGAGTTCCGGGACAGCCCCAGCCGGCGGGCGAGGTCGGGCTCGCGCGGAAGCCGCGCGCCGGGGCGCAGCTCGCCCTCCATGATCATCTGCTTCAACTTGGTGATTGCCTCGTCGGTGACCGCCATGGCCGGTCCTCTCGCCGTGAACCCAGACATCCGATGCTTGGAGTCACCCTAACCAGCCGGACTGCGTCGCCGTCCCAGCCAAGACGTTTCGCCGCTGTGTCAGGCTCGAGGCCCCGTCCCGCCCCGGCAGCGGCCCCGCCTCGAGGCTCCGTCCCGCCCCGGCAGCAAACGATTGCTCACCTCTAGGCTGTGCCCGTGGCCAAGATCATCGACGTCGCCAACCGCGCCGGCGTGTCGGCGGCGACGGTGTCGCGTGCCCTCAACAACGTCGGGACGGTTGACCCCGCCCTGGCCGAACGCGTGCGCGCAGCCGCTGCCGAGCTCGGCTACCGGCCCAACGGTGTGGCACGCAACCTGCGCCGACAGCGCACCGACGTCTGGGCGCTGATCATCTCCGACATCGAGAACCCCTTCTTCACCGCCGTCGCGCGCGGCGTCGAGGACATCGCCCGCGAGCGGGGGTTCTCGGTCCTGCTGTGCAACGCCGACGAGGACAAGCACAAGGAGGACCGCTACCTGCAGGTCGCCGAGCAGGAGCAGGTGGCCGGCGTGATCATCTCCCCGAACATGCGGGGCAGCGACATCAGCCGCATGGTCCAGGCCTCGATCCCCGTGGTGACGATCGACCGCACGGTCCGGACGCCCGTGGACTCGGTCATGGTGCACTCGCGCGCCGGAGCCCGCGAGGCGACGGAGCACCTCTTCGCGAGCGGCTGGCGCCGCCCGGCGTGCATCACCGGCCCGGAGTACGCCGACACGGCCGAGCAGCGACTGCAGGGTTACCTCGACGCCGTGAAGGACGCGCGCCGGCGACCGGCCACCTCCCTCATCCGGCACACCAACTTCCAGGTGGAGGCCGCCCACGCCGCGACGCTGTCGCTGCTGGGGGAGCGCAGGCCACCGGACGCGTTCTTCGTCGCGAACGCCACGATGGCGCTCGGGGCCCTGCAGGCGCTGACGGACCGGGGACTCAAACCGGGACGGGACGTCGGGCTCGTCGCCTTCGACGACGCTCCGTGGGCGCGACTGGTCGACCCCCCGCTCACCGTCGTGGCGCAGCCGGCCTACGACATCGGCGCCACCGCGGCCCGGCTGCTGACCGAGCGCATCCAGCGCTCGGCACCGCAGCGCCCCCGCCACGTGACGCTGTCCACCGAACTCATCGTGCGCCAGAGCTCGCTGCGGCCGGGCTGAGCCGGAGGGCGCCACGTCACCACGCCGGGCGGTGCGCCTCCCGCGATGAGGCGAGCGGCCGACATACCCTCGTCGGCGCACGGGTGCAAGCGAGCGCCCCTGCCTGCGGCCCGCCCCGGGACCGCAGCATCCCTGCTGTCCCCGCTCGCGTCTGTCGAGGTGTCCCCATGATCCGGTTCGAGAACGTCATGAAGCGGTACTCGGCCAAGGACCGTCCCGCACTGGACGGGGTGAGCCTGGAGATCGAGCGCGGCGAGTTCGTCTTCGTCGTGGGCGCCTCCGGCTCGGGCAAGTCCACCCTGATGAGCCTGATCACGCACGAGCAGGTCGCCAGCTCCGGTGAGATCCTCGTCGCCGGCCGGGAGCTGCGGAGGCTGCCGAACCGCAAGGTGCCGGCCCTGCGCCGCGAGATCGGCACGGTCTTCCAGGACTTCCGGCTGCTGCCGGGCAAGACCGTCGAGCAGAACGTCGCCTTCGCGCTGCAGGTCCTCGGCCGCCCCCGGCACGTGGTCAAGCAGCTCGTCCCCGAGACGCTCGAGCTGGTCGGCCTCGAGGGCAAGGAGAAGCGCCTGCCGCACGAGCTGTCCGGAGGTGAGCAGCAGCGGGTGGCCATCGCCCGCGCCGTGGTGAAGAAGCCCGCCATCCTGCTCGCCGACGAGCCGACCGGCAACCTCGACCCGACGATCAGCCGTGAGATCGTCTCGGTGCTGGAGCGGATCAACCGCACGGGCACCACGCTGGTGGTCGCCACCCACGACAACGGCATCGTCGACACCTTCCGCAAGCGCGTCATCGAGCTCGACGAGGGACGGGTCGTGCGCGACCAGGCCCGCGGCGGCTACGCCCAGAGCGCCTGACCGGCCGCGCACGAGCCCCGAGACCTGCGAGAGAGACCCATGCGCCTGCAGTTCATCCTCAGCGAGATCGGCAACGGCCTGCGCCGCAACAAGTCGATGGCGATCTCCGTCGTCCTGGTGACGATGGTGTCGCTGTTCTTCCTCGGCTCCGGCCTGCTCGCCCAGCGGCAGGTCGACGTCGCCAAGGGCTACTGGTACGACAAGGTGCAGGTCTCCATCTTCCTGTGCACCGACCGCTCGGACTCCCGGGCCTGCCCCGACGGCGCCGTCACCGACGCCCAGCGCACCAAGGTCCACCAGGACCTCGAGGACCTCAAGCCGTTGGTCAAGAAGGTCTACCACGAGAGCTCGGCCCAGGCCTACGAACGCTTCAAGGAGCAGTTCAAGGGCAGTGACATCGTCAAGAACGTCCCCAAGGACTCGATGCCGGAGAGCTTCCGGGTGCAGCTGTCCGATCCCTCGAAGTACGAGGTGGTCTCCAGCGCCTTCGTCGGAGCGCCCGGCGTCGAGACCGTGCAGGACCAGCGCAAGCTGCTCGACAAGTTCTTCACGTTCCTGAACGTGTTGAGCCTCAGCGCGATCGGGCTGGCGGCCGTCATGGTCGTCTGTGCCGTGCTGCTGATCGCGACGACCATCCGCCAGACGGCCTTCAGCCGTCGCAAGGAGACCGGCATCATGCGGCTGGTGGGCGCCTCGGCGTTCGTGATCCACCTGCCCTTCGTCATCGAGACCCTGCTGGCGACCCTCGTCGGCGCCGGCCTGGCCGTCGGGTTGCTGTGGGGGATGGTCCACTACGGCATCAGTGGGTTCCTCGCCACCAACATCTCCGGCGACCTGATCAGCTTCATCGGCGTCGGCGACGTCTGGGCGATCGCGCCGTGGCTCGCCGCCGGTGGCGGAGTGCTCTCGATCCTCACCTCCTGGCTCACCCTCCGCCGGTACCTCCGGGTGTGATTGCCGATGACGCCGTATGACGCCCGCCGACACCCGGATGACGGCCCTGCACCGGTCCGGCCCGGACGCGCCGGGGCCAAGTTCCCCTGTTACTGCTGTGACGGCTGGTACCAATGATGGCTGTGACTCCTGAACGCGCGCGCTGCCGCAGATCGGCCTGGCAGCGGCTGACCGTCGGCGCGGTCGCGGCGTCCCTCGTGGGTGTTGCGGCCGTGGCGTCCGCCCCGTCGGGGGTTGCCGACCCGCACGACCGCAAGCGAGCCGTCGACAAGCACGTCACCCAGCTGCAGGGCGAGGTGCAGGACACCTCGGCCGCGCTGACGAAGGCCTACGCCACGCTCAAGCACACCAAGGCGCAGGTGGCGCAGGCCAAGAAGGACCTGAGCCGTGCCCAGGCCAAGCTCGCCGACGCCCAGGCCTACAACCAGAAGGTCGCGGCCCAGCTCGAGGTTGCCCAGGCCGACGAGGCCAAGGCCGAGGACCAGCTCAGCTCCACCAAGGCCAAGGCCCGGCAGACCCAGGACGTCGTCGGCGCGATCGCCCGCCGCAGCTACCAGCAGGGCGGCATGGGAGACCTCGACATGGCGTTGCAGGCGCTCGCCGGCAACGAGGACCTCGGCGACCGCATGGCCATGGTGGGCACGGTGCTGCGGGTCCAGAACGACGCCGTGCGCCGCCTGGCTGCCCAGCAGGCCGCGGCCACCGCCAACGAAGCGCACCTGTCGGCGGTGCGGCACCAGGTCGCCCTGCTCAAGGCGAAGGCGCAGGCCGCCGTCGAGCGGGCGCAGCAGGCGCGGGACGAGGCCGACCGCGCCAAGCGCGACCTCGAGAACCTCGCGGCCCAGCAGCAGCAGCACGCCCAGGAGTTCGAGAAGCAGAAGCGTGCGGAGCTGCAGCGGCTCGAGAAGGCGAAGGCCGAGTCCGCTCGGCTGCAGCGCAAGATCGAGGCGCTGGCCAAGGCCGCCCGGGAACGGGCCCGCCGGGAGGCCGCCCGCCGCGCCGCCCAGCAGCGCGCCGCCCGGGCCGATCAGCGCAGCGCGCCGGCTCCGGCCGCTCCGGCCGCCAGCGGCTTCCTCAGCTATCCGGTCAACGCCCCGATCACCTCAGAGTTCGGGATGCGGCTGCACCCGATCCTGCACATCTGGCGGCTGCACGCCGGCATGGACTTCGGCGCCGCCTGCGGCACTCCCGTGCACGCGGCCGCGTCCGGGACCGTCGTCAGCGCCGGACCCAACATCGAGGCCGGCCGCCTCGTCGTGATCGACAACGGCTGGCACCGCGGCACCGACCTGACGACGTGGTACGCCCACCTGTCCCGAATCGTGAAGTGGGGCGGTCACGTCAACCGCGGCGAGGTCATCGGTTACGTCGGCAACTTCGGCCTGTCCACCGGCTGCCACCTGCACTTCGAGACGCACAACAGCGGCAAGCCGGTCAACCCCCGCACCTGGTTCTGACCGGTCCCGACCGACGCGCCACCGACCGTCCGGGCCGCCCGTCCACAACCTGTTTCCGCGGGAGCGGGCACCGCAGGTAGCGTTGCCGGTCAGGGGAGCACTCGGCATACGAGGAGGAGGTGCGCGGTGCCCAAGGAGCAGGGTCGCAAGGTCGTGGCGCGCAACCGCAAGGCGCGGCACGACTACACGATCGAGGACACCTTCGAGGCGGGTCTGGCCCTCATGGGCACCGAGGTGAAGTCGCTGCGGATGGGGCGCGCCTCCCTCGTCGACGGTTTCGCCACCGAGCGGGACGGTGAACTCTGGCTCGAGGGCGTGCACATCCCCGAGTACGTCCAGGGCACGTGGACCAACCACTCCGCACGGCGGCGGCGCAAGCTGCTGCTGCACCGGCACGAGCTCGACAAGCTGATCGCCAAGTCACGCGAGGCCGGCCACACCATCGTGCCGCTGGAGCTGTACTTCAAGGACGGCCGCGCCAAGGTCGAGATCGGACTGGCCAAGGGCAAGCGGCAGTACGACAAGCGGCAGGCGCTGCGCGAGCGCCAGGACCAGCGCGAGGCACAGCGGGCGATGTCGCACCGCACCCACCGCTGAAGCGAACGAAGGGACGAGGGGTATGACGGGGGCTCACGTGGGCGGCGTGTGGTCGAGGGGGCAGCGCCACACCGGGTGGTTGGCGCTCCTGGCGGTCGTGGCCGCCCTGGCCATGGTGGTGGCGCTGCCGGCCGGCGCCGCGCACGCGGCGGCGGCCGGCGAGCGGATCCTGTCCTTCACGGCCACGTATGCCGTGCAGCCGGACGGGTCGGTGGACGTCACCGAGCGGATCCGCTGGCAGTTCGGGCCGGGGGAGCACCACGGCATCAAGCGCAACATCATCACCCGGCAGGGCTACGGCCAGTCGGGGGACAAGACCCGGCTCTACCCGTTGTCCGATGCGCGTGCGTCCAGTCCGACCGGGGCGCCGACCGCGATGGACACCAGTGAGTTCGGGGCGAGCACGGTGCTGCGGATCGGCGACCCGAACCAGACCGTGCATGGCACCCAGACCTACGTCGTGCACTACACGCTGGCGCACGTGGTCAACCTGATCGTGCCGAAGCAGCAGGCCAGCTCCGGGCCCAACGCGACGCGGCACGTCGAGCTCTACTGGAACGTGCTCGGCACGCAGACGACGATCCCGACCGACAAGGCCTCGATCACCGTCACCGGTCCCGGGAAGGTGACCGATGCTGCCTGCTACGTCGGTGCCACGCGCAGCGACCAACGCTGCCCCGCCAAGCCCGGCAGGGCGGCGCACTTCAGCGCGGTCGGGCTCGGTCCCCACCAGGGGATGACGGTGGTCGCCGCCTTCCCGGAGAAGGGCTTCACCGACACCTCCAAGGACATCGTCGCGCAGTCGCCGGAGGACGCTGGCGGCGGCGGAACCTCCCTGTCGGGGGACGCCGCGCGGGCCGTGACCCTGCTCAGCAGCGGGGTCGGGATCGCGGTGCCGCTGCTGACCGCGGGCTTCATGGGCCTCATGGTGTGGCGGAACGGCCGCGACGAGCGGTTCGCGGGCCTCACCCCCGGCGTCATCCCCGCGCCGGGGGAGCAGGTGGGCACGACGCGCGACGGCGCGGGTCCGGTGGCCGTGCGCTTCTCACCTCCGGACGGCGTCCGGCCCGGCCTCGTCGGGACGATCATCGACGAGGACGCCGGCACCATCGACGTGAGCGCCACCGTCGTCGACCTGGCGGTCCGAGGGCTCCTGCGCATCGAGGAGATCCCGTCCGGGGGCCTGGGAAAGCTGGTCGGCCGCAAGGACTGGCGGCTCACCCGGCTCGATCCCCCGGAGGGGCAGCAGCTGCTCCCCTACGAGCAGACCGTGCTGTCAGGGTTGTTCGCCAGCGGCAACGACGTGATGCTCTCGGAGCTGAAGAACCACTTCCACACCAGCCTCGAGTCGGCCAAGCGGCAGATGTATGCCGAGACGGTGCGCCGTGGGTGGTTCCGCCAGTCCCCGGAGCGCACGCGGAGCGCCTGGAAGACGTTCGGCACGGTGGTGTTCTTCGTCGGCGTGGCCTCCGGCTGGTTCTACGGCTTCGGCAGCAGCGACATCGACGCGCGCGGCGGACTCAGCCTGGGCATCCCCTCCGGGGTCATCCTCGCCCTGGGGCTGGCGCTCGCGGGCGCGCTGATCTGGGTGCTGGGCAAGCGGATGCCGGCGCGTACCGCCGTGGGCAGTGCGGTGCTGGCGCAGTCGGACGGCTTCCGGGAGTACCTCACCACGGCCGAGGCCGACCAGATCCGGTTCGAGGAGGCGCAGGACGTCTTCAGCCGCTACCTGCCCTACGCCATCGTCTTCGGCGTCGCCGACCGGTGGGCGCGGGTCTTCGGGCAGGTGGCGGAGGCGGCCGAGGCGGCGGGGCAGCCGTTGGTGATGCCGACGTGGTACCTGTTCGCGGGGTCGCCGAACTTCGGCGGGTTCGCCGGGATCGCCGACGGCGTCGACAACTTCTCCACCATGGCCAGCGGCACCTTCACCAGCACGCCGGGGTCCTCGGGCGGCAGTGGCTTCAGCGGCGGCGGGTTCGGCGGGGGCTTCTCCGGCGGCGGTGGCGGTGGAGGCGGCTCCAGCTCGTGGTGACCTCTTGACGTCTCGCGGTGCGATGCGGATCAGCAAGGACCGCGACGTCGCCCGGTTCCGCGGTCTTCGGCGCATGCCCGGCCCGGCAGCTGGACTGAGGTGTCAGGAGGCCATGCGGGTGACGCGTTCGATCGCCTCCCGCACCACTGCGGGGTCCTGCGGTGCGGTGTCCAGGGCACGGTGGATGGTCAGTCCCTCGATGAGGGCGTCCACGAGACGTGCGGTCGTCGGGTCGAAGTGCCGCTCCAGGGCGGCGCGGCTGCTGCGCATCCAGGCATTCGTCAGGTCGCGGTAGGCCGGATCCCGGGCGGCGAGGGTGTAGAGCTCGTGAGTCAGGACGAGGTCGTCCTGGGTTCCGAAGACGTCCTCGGTGATGAGCAGGGCGACGGCCTCCTTCGCCTCCGGCAGGTCACGCGCCGCGGCCATGCGCCGCTCGAACCGGTCACTGACCGATGCCGCGAACCGGGAGAACGCCTCGTGCAGCAGCTCTCCCATCCCGGCGAAGTGGTAGGTCATCGACCCGAGGGGCACGTCGGCGGCGGCCGCGACCAGCCGGTGGGAGGTCCCGGCCACGCCGCGCTCGGCGATGACCCCGAGGCAGGCGTCGATGATCCGCGCCCGGCGGTCCGGGTCGTGCCGACGCACGCGAAGGATCGGCTCAGCCGCACTCATGTGTACGATCGTACACATGCACGTCGATACGCGGGCCGAGCCTGTGCTGGCTGACCGGCGGGCGCGGATGGCTGTCGCCGCCCTGTTCCTCACCAACGGTGCGCTCTTTGCCAACCTCGTGCCGCGCTACCCCGAGATCAAGGCGGCGCTGCACCTCGCGAACACCGTCTACGGGCTGGCCGTCGCGGCGTTCCCCGCGGGGGCGATCGCGGCCGGCTTGGCGGCCGGCACCCTGATCCGCCGCTTCGGCTCGGCCCGGGTCGCGGTCGCCGGCACCCTCCTCACCGGGCTCTGCGTCGTGGTGGCGGGGCTGGCCCCCTCCCTGGCCTTGCTCGTCGCCGCCCTCTTCCTGGGTGGAGCGATGGACGCCTGCACCGACGTCGCCCAGAACGCGCACGGGCTGCGGGTGCAGCGCCGCTACGGCCGCTCGATCATCAACTCCTTCCACGCCGTGTGGTCCATCGGCGCCGTCCTCGGTGGCGCGATGGCCGCGGGCGCGATCGCCCTGCACGTCCCCCTCGGGCTGCACCTCGCCGTCTCCGGCGCGATCTTCTCGGCGCTCGCCCTCGTCGCCCTGCGGTTCTGCCTGCCCGGACGCGACGACGAGCAGACGGTCGAGGCGGTCTCCCACCTCGAGGAGACGGCGCCCGCGTCCCGAGGTGGCCTGAGCCCCCGGATCGCCCTCGTGCTCCTCGCGCTGGTGGTGATCGCGATCTGCGGCACCGTGGTGGAGGACGCCGGGAGCTCCTGGGCCACGCTCTACCTGTCCGCTTCGTTGAGCGCCCCCGCGGCGATCGCCGCCACCGGCTACATCGCGCTGGTCGGAGCCCAGTTCGTCGGTCGCATGATCGGCGACCGGCTGGTGGACCGCTTCGGCCAACGCGCCGTGGCGCGTGCCGGCGGAGTCATCACGGCCGTCGGTATGGGACTCGCACTGGCCTTCCCGACGGTGCTGGGCACGATCGGCGGGTTCGCCGCCGCGGGGTTCGGGGTGGCCACCCTCGTGCCTGCCGCGATGCAGGCGGCCGACGCGCTGCCCGGCCTGCGGCACGGGACCGGCCTGACCGTCGTCTCCTGGCTCATGCGCCTCGGGTTCCTGTTGTCACCACCGCTCGTCGGCACGGTCGCCGACACCGCCGGACTGCGGGTCGGCCTGCTGGTCGTCCCGATGGCGGGCGTCGTCGTCCTCCTCCTCGCCGGGGTCCTCCGCGGCAGAGCCCGATCCGATGCGCCCGCACCGCGAAGAGCCCGACCGGCGAGTAACGCCGAAAGTGCTGTGCCCGGACATCGGACGGCATAGCGTGGATCGTCTGCCATCCCGAGGCCACTGCGCCGCACGGGGCGCAAGAACGGAGGGCGTCATGAACGACCAGACACGCCTCGACCGTCGTGACAAGGACAGGACCAGGACCGCCCCGCCCCCGAGAGATTTCGACCCGTTGACCGCCGGGCCGAAGGACCTGGCCCGGTACGGGCTCCCGCAGCGACCCGATCCGCAGACCCAACCCGGTCTCGCCGCCTTGTGGGAGCGGCAGGCTCGCCGGTACCGCGCCTTCGACCACGTCGAGGCGCAGCTGCCCCAGCGGACCCCACAGCAGCGGGGGACGCCGGCGCTGGCCCCGCGTCTGGAGCCCACGCAGGTCTGTGGTTACACCCTCACGAGCGTGGCAGCGCCCTTCACCGCGCTGTTCGTGAAGTGGACCGTGCCGAACCTGCGCTACGTCTCGTCCACGCACGGCGCCGACCAGTTCCACACCTTCGTGAGCCTGGGCTTCCTCGATGTCCACGTCGAGATGGGGGTGGACGCCGCCGAGAACGTCAGCGCCAGGGTCACCGTGCCGGGCGTCGACCCGGTCGGCCTCCCGGTCGAGCCGGGGGACCTGATGAGCGGGTCGATGTGCCTGGACACGAATCCGCCCGGGCGGGCCACCTACGTGCTGGCGAACGAGACCCGGTCGCAGACGGTCAACTTCAGCTTCGACAGCGGGTACCCACCGGCAGTCACGGTCGAGGCAGGCATCAGCCGGGGCGCCCTCGACGACCCGTTCAACCCCTTGGCACGGTTCGGCGCCGTCTACTTCGACGAGATCTCCGCCTACACCACCGCGGGACCGCGCTCACTCACGAGCGGCCAGGCCGTCACGATGGCGGACGGCAACGGCGCGACGCTGGCACTGCCGGAGAGGCTCAACGACGATGCCTTCAGGGTGGTGTCGGCCGGCTGACCGGCCGGCCCAAGTCCGGTCAGGGCACCACGACGACGAGCAGGTCGCCGCCTTCCACCTGTTGCTGGCCGCTGATGGTGACCCGTTCAACCCGGCCGCCGACCGGGGTGGTGATGGCCGCCTCCATCTTCATCGCCTCGATGGTGGCGACGGTGGCGCCGGCCTCGACCGTGGCGCCCGGCTGGACCGCGAGGGTCACCACCCCGGCGAACGGCGCGGCGACCTGACCGGGCACGCTGGGGTTGGCCCGCTCGGTCGGCGTGACGTCGGCCTCCACGGAGCGGTCGCGGACCCGCACTGGACGCAGCTGCCCGTTGACGGTGCACATGACGGTGCGCATGCCCTGGGCGTCCGGCTCGCTGACTGCCTGCACGCCGAGCAGCAGCCGCTTGCCCGGCTCGAGGTCGACGGCGTGCTCCTGGCCGGGCGCGAGGCCGTGCAGGAACTCCCGGGTGGGCACGACGGACAGGTCGGAGTAGGCCGCCCGGGACTTCTCCAGCTGCTCGGTGGGGCCGGGGAAGAGCAGCCGGTTGAGCGTGGCGCGTGGTTCGGCGGCCAGCGCCCGCTGCTCGTCGTCGGTGAGGTCGCCGGCGGTGTGCCGGACGGTGCGCCCCTGGAGTGCCTTGGTGCGGAAGGGTTCCGGCCACCCGCCGGGCGGGTCGCCGAGGTCGCCGGCGAGGAACCCGATCACCGAGTCGGGAATGTCGAAGGAGGCGGGGTCGGCCTCGAACTTCGCTGTGTCCTGGGCGTCCACGCCGGCACCGACCAGCGCGAGGGCGAGGTCGCCGACGACCTTCGAGCTGGGCGTGACCTTGACCAGGTTGCCCAGGATCCGGTTGGCCGCGGCATACATGTCCTCGATCGCCTCGAAGCGGTCGGCGAGGCCGAGCGCCTTGGCCTGCTGACGCAGGTTGGACAGCTGGCCGCCGGGGATCTCGTGGGTGTAGACCCGGCCGGTGGGGGAGCGCAGCCCCGACTCGAACGGCTGGTAGAGCGCGCGGACCGCCTCCCAGTACGGCTCGAGGTCCATGACCGCGGTCAGGTCGAGGCCGGTGGCGCGTGACGTGCCGTCGGTGGCCGCCACCAGGGCGGACATCGAGGGCTGGCTGGTCGTGCCCGACATGGGCGCACTGGCGACGTCCACCGCGTCGACGCCGGCCTCGATCGCGGCGAGCAGGGTCGCGAGCTGGCCGCCGGCGGTGTCGTGGGTGTGCAGGTGCACCGGGAGGTCGAAGCGCTCGCGCAGCGCGGTCACCAGCCGGGTGGCCGCCGGCGCGCGCAGGAGGCCGGCCATGTCCTTGATCGCCAGCACGTGTGCGCCGGTGGCGACGATCCGCTCGGCGAGGCGCAGGTAGTAGTCGAGGGTGTAGAGCCGCTCGTCCGGGCTGGTGAGGTCCCCGGTGTAGCACAGCGCCACCTCCGCCACGGCCGTGCCGGTGCCCAGCACGGCCTCCACGGCCGGGCGCATCTGCTCGACGTCGTTGAGCGCGTCGAAGATCCGGAACACGTCCACCCCGGTGCGCGCCGCCTCGGTGACGAAGGCGTCGGTCACGCGGGTGGGGTAGGGCGTGTAGCCCACCGTGTTCCGCCCGCGCAGCAGCATCTGCAGCGGCAGGTTCGGCATCGCGGCCCGCAGCGCGGCGAGGCGCTCCCAGGGATCCTCGGCCAGGAAGCGCAGCGCCACGTCATACGTCGCCCCTCCCCACGCCTCGACGCTGAGCAGCTGCGGGGTCAGGCGGGCGACGTGGCCGGCGACCTGGACCAGGTCGCGGGTGCGCACCCGGGTGGCGAGCAGCGACTGGTGGGCGTCCCGGAACGTGGTGTCGGTGACGGCGACGTGCTGCTGCTCGCGCAGCTCCCGCGCGAAGGCGGCCGGCCCGGCGACGAGCAGGCGGTCCCGCGTGCCGGGCGGCGGTGGAGCGTCGAGGTCCAGCTGGGGCAGCTTGTCGGTGGGGGAGACCGAGGTGAGTGACTCGCCATACGGCTTGTTCACGGTGACGTCGGCCAGGTAGGTGAGCAGCCGTGTGCCCCGGTCGGCGGGAACCCGCGCCGTGGTGAGGTAGGGGCGCTCGTCGATGAACGAGGTGGACAGCCGGCCCGCGACGAAGTCGGGCTCCTCCAGCAGCGCCTGCAGGAAGGGGATGTTGGTGGAGACGCCGCGGATCCGGAACTCCGCCAACGCCCGTCGCGCCCGGTTCACCGCGGTGGGGAAGTCGCGCCCGCGGCAGGTGAGCTTGACCAGCATCGAGTCGAAATGGGCACCGATGCGGGCGCCGACGAAGACGGTGCCGCCGTCCAGCCGGACGCCCGCGCCGCCGGCGGACCGGTAGACGCTGATGGTGCCCGTGTCGGGGCGGAACCCGTTGGCGGGGTCCTCGGTGGTGATGCGGCACTGCAGCGCTGCCCCGCGGATGCGCAGGTCCTCCTGGCGCAGCCCGAGGTCGTCCAGGGTCGCGCCGGAGGCGATCCGCAGCTGGGAGCCGACGAGGTCGACGTCGGTGATCTCCTCGGTGACGGTGTGCTCGACCTGGATCCGCGGGTTCATCTCGATGAATCGGTAGCGCCCGTCCGGCGACAGGAGGAACTCCACCGTGCCGGCGTTGACGTAACCGATCTCCCGTGCGAAGGCGAGCGCATCGGCGCAGATCCGCTCGCGCAGCTCGGGATCGAGGCCCGGCGCCGGCGCGATCTCGACGACCTTCTGGTGCCGGCGCTGTACCGAGCAGTCCCGCTCGAACAGGTGCACCCGGCTGTCCGCGCTCGCGGCTCCCGCGACGTCGCCGCTGTTGCGCGCGTCGCAGAGCACCTGCACCTCGATGTGCCGCGGATTCACCACGGCCTCCTCGAGGAACACGGTCGGGTCGCCGAACGCCGACTCCGCCTCCCGCATCGCCGCGTCGAGGGCCGGGCGCAGCTGCTCGGCCCGCTCGACCCGCCGCATGCCCCGACCACCGCCGCCGGCGACCGCCTTGACGAACAGCGGGAACCCGACCTCCTCGGCCGCCGCCACCAGATCCTCGGCGTCCGCGCTCGGCGCCGAGCCGCGCAGCGTCGGCAGGCCCGCCGAACGGGCCGCCGCGATCGCCCGCGCCTTGTTGCCGGTCAGGTGCAGCACCTGCGCCGGCGGGCCGACGAACGTCAACCCGGCCGCGTCACACGCCTCGGCCAGCGCCGGGTTCTCCGACAGGAAGCCATAACCCGGATAGACCGCGTCCGCGCCGCACGCCACGGCGACCCGGACGATCTCCTCGGGGTCGAGGTACGCGCGGACCGGATGTCCGGGCTCCCCGATCTCGTAGGCCTCGTCGGCCTTGAGCCGGTGTTCGCTGGCGCGGTCCTCGTAGGGGAACACGGCGACCGTCGTCGCGCCGAGCTCGTGCGCGGCGCGGAAGGCGCGCACGGCGATCTCGCCGCGGTTGGCGACCAGGACCTTCTGGAACATCGGGGCTCCTTCGCTCCGGCGGACCATCTCGGACATTGCCTCGATGGTAGAAGTGTCTCGGCGGCACCTCCGGTGCCGTCACCATGGTGAGACGCGCCTCCGTAGGATGCGTGGACGCGGGAGACGCGGCAGCATGCTCATGCGAGGTCACGGTAGGTTCGGAGGCGGTATGGAGGCACAGCACGAGCAGGCTCGTAGCGCCCTGGAGGCGCAGTACGCGGCGATCCCGCCCGGCGAGCCGGTTCGGCTGGCCAAGCGGACCTCCAACCTCTTCCGCCCGCGCGCGGAGGCCGAGCGCCCCGGGCTCGACGTGAGCGGCTTCCACCGCGTGCTGTCCGTCGACCCGCAGGCCCGGACCTGTGACGTGCAGGCGATGACGACCTACGAGGACCTCGTCGGCGCGACCCTCGCGCACGGGCTGATGCCCCTCGTGGTCCCCCAGCTCAAGACGATCACCATTGGCGGCGCGGTGACCGGCCTCGGCATCGAGTCCTCCTCCTTCCGCAACGGGCTGCCCCACGAGTCGGTCCTGGAGCTGGAGGTGCTCACCGGCTCCGGTGACGTCGTCACCGCCACGCCCCACGGCGAGCACGCGGAGCTGTTCCGCACCTTCCCCAACTCCTACGGCTCGCTCGGCTATGCCACCCGGCTGCGGATCGAGCTGGAGCCTGTGTCGGCCGACGTCGCCCTCCGGCACGTCCGGTTCACCGACACCGACGCGCTCCAGCGCGCGATCGCCGAGATCACCGACACCCGGGAGTGGCAGGGCGAGCGGGTCGACGGGATGGACGGCGTCGCGTTCGCGCCGGGCGAGCTCTACCTGACCCTGGCGCGTTGGACCGACGAGGCCGGCGCGACCAGCGACTACACCGGGCAGCGCATCTACTACCGCTCGATCCAGCAGCGGTCGACCGACCTGCTGACGACCTACGACTACCTGTGGCGCTGGGACACCGACTGGTTCTGGTGCAGCGGCGCGTTCGGGGTGCAGCACCCGGTGGTGCGCCGGCTGTGGCCGCGCCGGCTCAAGCGGTCCGACGTCTACCACCGGCTGGTCGGGCTGGACCTCAAGTACCGCGTGATGGACCGCCTCGACCGTCGCGCCGGAAGGCCGAAGCGCGAGCGGGTCATCCAGGACATCGAGGTCCCGGTCGACCGGCTCGGGGACTTCCTGGACTGGTTCGACGACGAGGTCGGGATGCGGCCGGTGTGGCTCTGCCCGCTGCGCCTGCGGGAGCAGTCGCCGGTGTGGCCGTCGTACCCCCTGCGCCAGGGGACCACCTACGTCAACGTGGGCTTCTGGGGCGCAGTGCCGGTCGGGCCTGACGCCGACCAGGGGCCGCTGAACCGGGCCATCGAGGCCCAGGTCCACGAGCTCGACGGCCACAAGAGCCTCTACTCCGAGTCGTTCTACGACCCGGCCACCTTCGACGCGCTCTACGACGGTGCCAACCTGGCGGCGGTGAAGAAGCGCTACGACCCCGACGACCGACTGATGACCCTCTACGACAAGGCGGTGCGCAGACGATGAGTTCCCGGATCCCGATCGCCGAGGCGTTCGACCAGCTGCTCGTCGGCACGGTGCCGGTGCGGATCACGGCCTATGACGGCAGTGCCGCAGGCGCCGAGGACGCGGCCTTCGCCATCCACGTCAGGAACGAGCGAGGGCTGTCCTACCTCATGACCGCGCCCGGCGACCTCGGCCTCGGCCGGGCGTACGTCTCCGGCGACCTCGAGGTCAGCGGCGTGCACCCGGGCGACCCCTACCCGGCGCTGCGCGAGATCAAGAGTGGCCTGAAGTTCCGTCGGCCGGGCGCGGCGGAGGCGCTCGCGCTGGTGCGCGGTCTCGGCCTGGAGCACCTCAAGCCGCCGGTCCCGCCCGCCCAGGAGCACCTGCCCCGGTGGCGGCGCGCCGTCGAGGGCCTGCGGCACTCCCAGCAGCGGGACGCCGAGGTGATCCACCACCACTACGACGTCTCGAACCGCTTCTACGAGCTGGTGCTGGGGCCGTCGATGACCTACACCTGTGCGGTCTTCCCGAGCGAGGACGCCACGCTGGAGGAGGCGCAGGCCAACAAGTACGACCTGATCGCCCGCAAGCTCGACCTCCAGCAGGGGCAACGGCTGCTCGACGTCGGCTGCGGCTGGGGCGGCATGGTCCGTCACGCGGCCAGGGAGTACGGCGTTCGCGCGCTCGGTGTCACCCTCTCCCGGGAGCAGGCGACGTGGGCCCAGCAGCGGATCAAGGAGGAGGGGCTCGACCACCTGGCCGAGGTGCGTCACCTCGACTACCGCAACGTCGAGGAGCGCGACTTCGACGCGGTCAGCTCGATCGGCCTGACCGAGCACATCGGGGTGAAGAACTACCCGGCCTACTTCGGGTTCCTGCGGGACAGGCTCAAGCCGCACGGCCGGCTGCTCAACCACTGCATCACCCGGCCGCACAACAAGAAGGAGGACACGGGCGCGTTCATCGACCGCTACGTGTTCCCCGACGGCGAGCTCACCGGATCGGGACGGATCATCACCGAGGCGCAGGACGTCGGGCTCGAGGTGCAGCACGAGGAGAACTTCCGGGTGCACTACGCGAAGACGCTGGCCGGCTGGTGCCACAACCTCGTCGAGAACTGGGACGAGTGCGTCGCCGAGGTCGGTGAGGCCACCGCGAGGGTGTGGGGGCTCTACATGGCCGGGTCGCGACTCTCCTTCGAACGCAATGAGATCCAGCTGCACCACGTGCTCGCCACCAGGACCGACGCCGACGGCGTCAGCGGCTACCCGCTGCGGCACACGTTCGGCATCTGATGGCCTCTCGCGGCGGCCCGGCGTTGCCCGGCACGGTGCTCGCGCGCGAGGTGCTCAGCCCGCACCTGGTCCGGCTCGTCATCGGCAACCTCGACGGGTTCATGTCCACCGGCATTCCCGACGAGTGGGTGCCGCTGACCGTGCCCGGACAGTTCCAGACCCGCTACTACACGGTTCGGTCGTGGTTCGCCGGTGAGCTGGTGCTCGACGTCGTCGTGCACGACGAGGGGCTGGTCACCGAGTGGGCACAG
>NZ_DASSTI010000056.1:0-17869 GCF_035708005.1 Segeticoccus sp.
GTGAGAGGGGAGCCGTGACCGCGCAGCGCGACGCGTCGGAGGTGCCGTCGGGCGATCCGCAGCCGTTGACCGGCGTGCGGGTCGTCAGCACCGCGCTCAACCTGCCGGGGCCGATCGCCGCCGCCCGCTTCGTCGGGCTGGGCGCCGAGGTCACCAAGGTCGAGCCGCCCGGCGGCGACCCGCTGGCCACCGTGGCGCCGGAGTGGTACTCCTCACTGAAGGCCGGCCAACACCTCGAGGTCCTCGACCTCAAGGCGGACGGCCGACGGCAGCGGGTCGAGGAGCTGCTCGCTCGGGCCGACCTGCTGCTGACCTCCTCCCGGCCGTCCGCGCTCGCCCGGCTCGGGCTGTCCTGGCAGCAGCTGGCGGAGCGGCACCCGCGGCTGTGCCAGGTGGCGATCGTCGGGGAGTCCGCGCCCCGCGCCGAGCGAGCGGGCCACGACCTGACCTACCAGGCGCGGGCCGGCACCCTCCAGCCGCCGGCCATGCCGACGCTGCCGGTCGCCGACCTGGCCGGCGCCGAACGCGCCGTCGCCGAGGGCCTCGCCGCCCTGCTGCAGCAGGCGCGGACCGGGCGGGGGTGCTACCGCGAGGTGGCGCTGGCCGGCGTCATCGACGAGCTGGCGGAGTCCGTGCGCCAAGGGGTCACCGGCACACGGGAGGGGGTGCTGGGAGGTGGGCTGCCGGCATACCGGCTGTATCGGGCGGCGGACGGCTGGGTGGCGTTGGCGGCCTTGGAACCGCACTTCCGGCGCCGCCTGCACGAGCTGCTCGGCGCGAACGACGACGTGGAGGAGCTGCGGCGGGTCTTCCTGACCAGATCGGCGCAGGAGTGGGAGCGCTGGGCCGACGAGCACGACCTGCCGCTCGCCGCCGTCCGCTGAGCCCCTGGGTGACCTCGTGCCGACTGCGGCTTGGGGGCGGGGAAGTCCGTGAAATCCCTGATGTCGGCGGCGAGCGGTGCGCCGCCACCATCGGAGGGTGCGTGGTGACCTTCATCAGAGGGGCGCACCGGACCACGGAGATTCGAGCATGCGCAAGTCCCTTGTCCTGGCCGCCCTTCCGGCCGCTGTCCTGCTCAGTGCTACGGCTGGCCTCGCCCACGCCGCACCAGAGCACACCACGACGAACGGGGTCTACACCGCCAACCTCGACCCGCTACCGGACCGGCCCGCCGCGGTGGGCGGATCGCATGCCAACGGGCACGCCACTCTCTGGCTCGACGGCCGTCACCTGACGGTTCGGCTGCGGGTCAGCGGCGTCACCCCGTCCGAGCGCCACCTGATGCACCTCCACGGCATGCTCGGCATGAACGCGACGTGTCCCACGCGCGCCCAGGACCTCAACACGGGTGACCCGGTCGACCCGGCGTCGTACGTGCCGGGGGTGCCGGACGGGATCATCTCGCTGACCGAGGGACACGCCACCTACGGACCGGTGGCGGTCTCGCTGACGAGGACGGGATCCACGGGGCCGGGCAGCGCGCTGAACGTGAACCAGTACACCAAGGCCAACGACCGCGGAGTGATCAACTACGAGCGGTCCTTCACGGTGCCGACGTCGGTGGCCCGGCACCTGACCCAACTGATCGTCGCCGTCCACGGGCTGGACCTGCCCAGCGACGCCAACCACTCGTCGCTGTCGAACCTGTTCGAGACGACCACCCCCGTCGCCTGCGGGGCGGTGGTGCGCCGATAACCCCCCGGTGCCGGTCCGACGCGGCCACTGTTGCTGGTGGTTGGCGACTCCGGAGCCGCCAACCACCAGCAACAGTGCCCTGAGGCGTCAGTCGCCGGACGACTGGGCCTTCGCGAGCAGCGGGATCTGACCGCCGGCGAGCACCATCTCCACCTGACGGGGCGAGAGCCGGTGGGTGACGGCATACTGCTCGTCCTTGGTCTGGTTGGTGACGCGCAGCTCCTTGCTGTCCGGCAGCGTCTCGCGCAGCCCGTCGAGCACGAGCACGTCACCCTGCTCGATGCGGTCGTAGTCGCCGGCGTCGGCGAACTCGAGCGCGAGGATGCCGAAGTTGGCGAGGTTCTGCCAGTGGATCCGCGCGAAGGACTTGGCGAGCACCGCCTTGGCGCCGAGGAACCGCGGCGTGATCGCGGCGTGCTCGCGCGAGGAGCCCTGCCCGTAGTTCTCGCCGCCGACGATGACGTGCCCACCGTGGCCGACGGTCTCCTTTCCCCGCTCCGGGTAGGTCTCGTCGACCTGGGTGAAGGTGAACTCGGCGAGCTTGGGCACGTTGGAGCGGAACGGCAGCGCCCGCGCCCCCGCGGGGGAGATCTCGTCGGTGGAGATGTCGTCGCCGACCTTGAGCAGCACCGGCGCCTCGATCCGGTCCGGCAGCGCGTCGAAGTCGGGCAAGGAGGAGACGTTCGGGCCCTTCTCGAGCTCGACCTGACGTGCCTCCTCCTCGGGGAGCGGCTCGACGAGCATCGCGGTGTTCACGCTCGAGGTCTCCGGCAGGTCGAGGGCCGGGTAGGCCATGCCGAGCTTGTCGGCGAGGTCGCGCGGGTCGATGATCTCGCCGGTCAGGGCCGCCGCGGCGGCCGTCTCCGGCGAGCAGAGCCAGACCCTGTCCTCCTCGGTACCTGAGCGGCCGGGGAAGTTGCGCGGCATCGTGCGCAGCGAGTTGTGCCCGACGGCGGGCGCCTGGCCCATGCCGATGCAGCCCATGCAGCCGGCCTGGTGGATGCGGGCCCCGGAGCCGATCAGGTCGAACGTCGCGCCCATCTTGGTCAGGTCCTGCAGGATCTGCCGGGAGGTCGGGTTGACGTCCAGGCTGACGGCGTCGCTGGTCTGCCGCCCCTTCACGATGGCCGCCACGATCGCGAAGTCGCGCAGCCCGGGGTTGGCCGACGACCCGACGACGCACTGGCTCACCGGTTCGCCCGCGACCTCGCGCACGGTCACCACGTTGCCGGGGGAGGAGGGCTTCGCGATCAGCGGCTCGATGGTGCCCAGATCGATCTCGTCGTGCAGGTCGTATGCCGGATCCTCCTCCGGGAGGATCTCCCGGAAGTCCTCCTCCCGCCCTTCCGCACGGAGGAAGTCGCGGACCGCCTCGTCGGCGGGGAAGACCGTGGTCGTGGCTCCGAGTTCGGCGCCCATGTTGGCGATCACGTGCCGGTCCATGGCGCTGAGGCTGCCGAGGCCGGGGCCGTAGTACTCGATGATCGTGTTGACGCCGCCCTTGACCCCGTGCCGGCGCAGCATCTCGAGGATCACGTCCTTGGCGGAGGTCCACGGTGGGAGCTCACCGGTCAGCTTGACCCCCATCACCTTGGGCATGGTGAGGTGCAACGGCTGGCCGGCAATGGCCAGGGCCACCTCCAGGCCCCCCACCCCGATCGCGAGCATGCCGAGCGACCCGGCGGCGCAGGTGTGCGAGTCCGAGCCGCACATGGAGTCCCCGGGCACGCCGAAGCGCTGCATGTGCGTCGGGTGGGAGACCCCGTTGCCCGGCTTGGAGAACCAGATGCCGTAGCGGCGGCAGGCCGAGCGCAGGAACAGGTGGTCCTCAGCGTTCTTCTCGTCGGCCTGCAGCAGGTTGTGGTCGACGTACTGCACGCTGACCTTGGCCTTGGTGCGGTCGAGGTCGAGGGCCTCCAGCTCCTGCATGACCAGCGTTCCGGTGGCGTCCTGGGTCAGCGTCTGGTCGATGCGCAGGGCGATCTCCTCACCCGGCGTCATCTCGCCGTCGACCAGGTGCGACTCGATGAGCTGGTGCGCGACCGTGCGTCCCATGGGTCCTCCTTCACGAGCCGGGCTCGGTGCCGGAGCAGCACCGGCACCGGAACCGAGGGGGTACAGGCCCACCATGCCCCGTTTCCCCGTGCCGTGCAGTCTTGGGTGGTCGCGTAGGCTGGTGCCTCGTGGCCGTCGACTTCTCCCAAGAGCTCAAGGACCTGCGCCAGACCATGGACTCGGTGCGGGAGGTGACCGACGTCGACTCCCTGCGGTCGCAGATCGCCGACCTCGAGAAGCAGTCCGCCGCCCCCGATCTGTGGGACGACGTCGAGCACGCCCAGCAGGTCACCAGCGCCCTCTCCCGCGCCAACGCCGAGCTGGAGCGGGTCACCGGGATGGACCGGCGGGTCGAGGACCTGGAGGTCTTGGTGGAGCTCGGCACCGAGGAGCACGAGGACGAGGTGCTCAAGGAGGCCGAGCGCGACCTCGCCAAGCTCAAGAAGGACGTCGCCGAGCTCGAGGTCCGGACCCTGCTCAACGGCGAGTACGACCAGCGGGAGGCGGTCGTCACGATCCGCTCCGGTGCCGGGGGCGTGGACGCGGCCGACTTCGCCGAGATGCTCCTGCGGATGTACTTGCGCTGGGCCGAGCGGCACGGCTACGAGACCAAGGTGCTCGACACGTCATACGCCGAGGAGGCCGGGCTGAAGTCGGCGACCTTCGAGGTCAAGGCCCCCTACGCCTACGGGCACCTCGCCGTGGAGGGCGGCACCCACCGGCTGGTGCGGATCTCGCCCTTCGACAACCAGGGCCGGCGGCAGACGTCGTTCGCCGCGGTCGAGGTCGTGCCCCTGATCGAGTCGACCGACCACATCGAGATCCCGGAGAACGAGATCAAGGTCGACGTCTTCCGGTCCTCCGGCCCCGGCGGGCAGAGCGTCAACACGACCGACTCGGCCGTCCGCATGACCCACGTCCCGACCGGCATCGTCGTGTCCATGCAGAACGAGAAGTCGCAGATCCAGAACCGCGCTGCCGCGTTGCGGGTGCTGCAGTCCCGGCTGCTGGTGATGCGCAAGGCCGAGGAGGCCGCCGCGAAGAAGGAACTCGCCGGCGACGTCAAGGCCAGCTGGGGCGACCAGATGCGCTCCTACGTCCTGCACCCCTACCAGATGGTGAAGGACCTGCGGACCGACTACGAGGTCGGCAACACCTCCGCGGTGTTCGACGGCGAGATCGACGGCTTCCTCGAGGCCGGCATCCGCTGGAAGCGCTCGCTGGAGCGGCAGGAGGCCTGAACGACGACGCGGCCCGTGCCACCGGATCCGGTGGCACGGGCCGCGTGCGTTTCGCCTACTTGTAGAGGACGGCCTGGATCTTCTGGTCGTCGATGTTCGACTTGTCGTACCAGTAGTAGCCGGTGTCGATGGTCTTCGGCAGCGAGTTGCCCTGGCCCTTGATGGCCTTCATCGCGGCCTTGACGACCTCCTCGCCGATGCCGATCGGGTTCTGGGTGATCGCTCCCGCCTCGGTGCCGTCCTTGATGGCGCTGAGCTGGGCCTGGCCGGAGTCGAAGCCGACGATCGTGATGCCCTTCTTGCCGCTCTCCTTCACGCCCTTGATGACGCCGATCGCCGAGCCCTCGTTCGAGCCGTAGATCCCCTTGACGTCCGGGTGGGAGGCGATGATCGCCTTCGCGATGTCGGCCGACTTCGTCTGGTCGCCGCCGCCGTACTGCGGGGGGAGGAGCTTGATGTTCGGGGCATTCTTCTTCATCCAGTCCACGAAGCCGTCGCGGCGGTCGATGCCGGAGCGGCTCGTCTGGTCGTGGATGACCATCGCGACCGTGCCCTTGTTGCCGATGAGGTCCGCCATGTGCTTGGCGGCCTCGGCCGCCGCGGCCTTGTTGTCCGTGGCCGCCGTGGTCAGGGGGATGTCACTGTCCACCCCGGAGTCGAACGCGATCACGGGGATCTTCTTGTCCTGCGCCTGCTGCAGGAGCGGCGCGGCGGCCTTGCTGTCCAGTGCGGCGAAGCCGATCGCGTCCGGGTTCTTCGCCAGGGCGTTGGTGAGCATGTTCATCTGCTGCTCGACGTCCTGCTCGGTCGGGGGACCGACGAAGGTGATGCGGGCGCCCTCCTTGCTGGCCTCCTGCTCGGCCCCCTTCTTCACCGCCTGCCAGAACTGGTGCTGGAAGCCCTTCGACACGATCGCGATGTAGGGCTTGTCGCCGCCACCGCTGCCGTCGGTGCCCGACGCCGAGCTGCCGCCGCCCCCGCCGCACGCGGCCAGCCCGACGGTCACCGCGGCGGCGGCCGCGACGACTCCGAAACGCTTGCTCTTCATGATGGTGACCTCACTCTGGGTTGGATGACTTGCTGGACGAGGGACGTGCTGAGCGAGTTCAGTTCTCGCGCTTGCGCACCATGTCGGCGTAGACGGCGAAGAGGATCACCACGCCGAGGATGACGTTCTGCCACTCCTGCGGGATCGACATGATCTGCAGGCCGTTGTTGATCACCGAGATGATCAGCGCCCCGATGACCGTCCCGACGATGGAGCCCTTGCCGCCGGCGAGCGACGTGCCGCCGATGACGACGGCGGCGATCGCCTGCAACTCGTAGCCCATGCCCGTGGCCGGCTGGGCCGAACCGAGGCGGGCGGAGATCATCACGCCGGCCAGGCCGATGAACAGTCCGGCGAAGGCGTAGATCACGATCTTCCACTTCCGGACGTTGATGCCGGACAGGCCGGTGGCCTCCTCATTGGAGCCGATCGAGTAGGTGTAACGACCCAGGATCGTCCGGGTGAGCAGGACGCCGGAGATGACCGCCGCGGCCGCCAGCACCAGGACCGCGTTCGGGAAGTTCGGGATGATGTTGCCGGTCGAGATCTTCACGTAGCCGGGGCTGTCCGAGAAGTAGATCGGTGCGCTGTGGGAGATCACGAGCGCCAGGCCCTGGGCGACGAGCATCATCGCGAGGGTGGCGATGAACGGGGGGATCTTCAGGATGGCCACGTTGAAGCCGTTGACCAGCCCGATGAGGCCGCCGAACAGGATGGTCAGGGGCACCCCGAGCGCGATGGGCATGCCCATGTTGGTGATGAACACCCCGGCCATCACGGCACAGAGTGCCATGCCGGTTCCGATCGACAGGTCGATCCCGCTGGTGATGATGACGAAGGTGGTCCCCAGTGCGAGCGTGCCGATCACCACCGTCGAGAACAGGATGCTCGTGACGTTGCCGTAGCTGAAGAAGTCGGGGCTCGCGAAGGAGAAGAACGCGAAGATGACGATGAGGCTGGCGAACGCGAGGAACTGCTGCAGCCGGTTCCGGAGTCCGGCGACGATGCCTTGGCCCGCGCTGGTCTCCTCGGTGGGAGCGGTGAGGGTGGTCGTCATCGGTTGTCGGCCTCCTTGGCCCGAGCGGTCCCGTCCGGGGTGGTCGCCAGCTCGAGCGCGTCCGCGGCGCTCTCGTCCGGGCGCAGCGTGGCGTAGTGCATGACGTTCTCCTGTGTTGCCTCGGCGGCCGACAGCTCCCCGGTGACCCGGCCTTCACTCATCACGACGATGCGGTGCGACATCCGCAGCACCTCGGGCAGCTCGGAGGAGATCATGATGATCGACTTCCCTTGCGCGGCCAGTTCGTTGAGCAGGTCGTAGATCTCCTCCTTCGCGCCCACGTCGATGCCGCGTGTGGGCTCGTCGAAGATGAGCACGTCGCAGTCCTTGACCAGCCACTTGGCGATGACCACCTTCTGCTGGTTGCCGCCGGAGAGGTTCTTGGTGGTCTGCGTGACTGACGGTGTCTTGATCCGCAGGGCGCGGACGTACTTCTCCGAGCTCTCCCGAGCGGCTCGGTCGCGGACGAATCCGAACCTGCTGAACCGCTCCGCCAGTGAGCTGAGCGCGATGTTGGCCTTGACGTCCTGCCCCAGCAGCAGGCCGAACTGCTTGCGGTCCTCGGAGAGGTAGCCGATGCGGTGCCGCGCCGCGTCCGCGGGGGTGTGGATCGTGAGCAACTGCCCCCGGAGGTGCACCTCGCCCGAGGTGGTCGGGTCGGCTCCCACGATGGCGCGCGCGACTTCGGTACGGCCGGCCCCCATCAGGCCGGCGAATCCGAGGATCTCGCCCTCCTTCAGGTCGAAGGAGACGTCCTTGAGCAGTTCCTTGGTCGACAGCCCGCGCACCGACAGCAGCGTCGCGCGGTCACCGCGGACGTTCTCCGGCTTGGCCGCGCTGGTGATCCGCCGGCCGACCATCATCGCGATGACCTCCGGCATGGACGTCGTCTCGGTGTCAACCGTGTCGACGTACTCACCGTCGCGGATGACGGTGATCCGGTCGGAGATCGCCTTGAGCTCGTCCATCCGGTGGGAGATGTAGATGACGCCGGTGTCCTCCCGGACGAACCGACGGATCAGGTCGTGCAGGCGGGCGACCTCGGCGTCGTTGAGAGCCGCCGTGGGCTCGTCCATGATCAGGACGCGGGCGTCATACGACAGGGCCTTGGCGATCTCGACCATCTGCTGCTTGGCCACGGTCAGGTTGCCCACCGGCTCCCGAGGGTCGAGGGGCAGCCCCAGCCGATCGAGCAGCTCACCGGCGCGCAGGTTGAGCGCCCGGTGGTTGAGCACGAAGCCGGCGGACCGCGGCTCCCGACCGATGTAGATGTTCTGGGCCACGGTGAGGTGCGGCATGAGGTTGAACTCTTGGTGGATGATGCTGATCCCGCGCTCGAGCGCCTCCTTCGGGCCGCTCACCTCCAGCGGCTCCCCACCGAGGGAGAACCGCCCGGCGTCGGGGCGGTAGATGCCGGAGAGCAGCTTCATCAGCGTCGACTTGCCGGCACCGTTCTCCCCGACGAGCGCCAGCACCTCTCCGGCGCGCAGTTCCAGGTGCATGTCGGACAGCGCCCGCACCCCCGGGAACTCCTTGGTGACGTTCTCGACGCGCAGGAGGGCGGGCGCCCCGGTCGCGGTGGTGGTCATGCCGGGTCCTCCGTCGTCGCGGACACGACACCCTTGCGCAGCAGGACATTGCCGTAGGTGCGCGTCTCGCCCGTGCGCACGACGAGGTATGCCGTGCCCGCCGCGTCGTAGAAGGCGAACCTCTCCAGGGAACGGACCTGCGAGTGGTCCACCCCGGCTGCGCGGACGAGCTCGTCCTGCACGGGGAGGGTGCTGCCGTCGGCAGTGGCCATGAGGTCCACGGCGGGCGCGTCGTCAGGCGGGACCACGGTCCGGATCGCGCGCAGCAGCTGCGGCGTGCCGACTCCGGGCATCGTGAGGCAGCGCGCCCCGAGCCGGGATGCCGGGAAGTGGGCGTCCGCGAGGACGACCGCGTCGGAGTGCCCCATGGCGTCGAGGTGGTGCAACAGTTCACCGCTGAGCAGCGGGTGGATCCCACTCAGCACGGGCCCTCCTCTGAGAAATCGATTTCGGCAGTGTAGGAAAGCGCGGATCGCCGGGTCAACAGCTTCCGCGGAACTGGCTCATTCCGATGTGGTCACGGTCTGTCGGTGGTAGACGCGGCGCGCGGTCCCGGCGAAGATCTCCTGCTGCTCGGAGGGGCTGAGCTCCCGCGTGAGCTCCCGAGCGACCGCGAGCGCGGCAGGGTAGTCGCCGCTCGCGGTGGTCATGGGCCAGTCCCCGCCGTACATGAGCCGGTGGGGGCCGAAGGCCTCGAGTGCGACGTCCCACGCCGGCCGCACGGCCTCGGCGGTGAACGGGCGGTCGGGGGACTGCAAGCCGGAGAGCTTGGCCACGGTGTTGGGGCAGTCGGCGAGCTCACCGACCAGGTCGGCCCAGTGCCGTCGGTCCTGTGGGTCCGTGGGCGGTTTGCCGAGGTGGTCCAGGACGACGGTCAGCTGGGGTAGGGCGCGGGCGAGGTCGACGGCCGCGGCCAGGTGGCGGGGCCAGGCGTCGGGGACGTCGAAGGGCAGCCCGTGGTCGGGCAGGAGGGCGAGCGAGCTACGCACCTCGGGCAGGGACAGGAAGTCGTCCCGGGGGTCGTCGTGGACGAGGTGGCGCACCCCGCAGAACGCGGGATGGCCTGTCCAGCGGTCGAGTTGGCGTGCCGCCGCGGTGGGGTCGTCGAGCCGGATCCAGCCGACGACTCCGGCCACCCACGGGTGGTGGTCGGCGACGTCGAGCAGGTAGGTCGTGTCGCGTTCGGAGTCCTCGGCCTGCACGAGGATGGCCGAGGCCACGCCAGCCTGCTCGAGCCGTTCTCGGGCCATGGGCGGGGGGAAGCTGGCGTGCAGGTCTCCGTGCTCGGGGGTGAGCCAGGCGTAGTCGCTGACCGTCAGGTCCCACACGTGCAGGTGGGCGTCGAGGATCTCGAGGGCGGCCGTCATACCCGCACCAGTCCCTTCTCGCGCAGCGTCTCCCAGAGCTCGTCGGGGAGCTCGGTGTGGATGCGGGCCCAGTTCTGCCGGACCTGCTCCGGGCTGGCACCGCCGGCCACGACGGTGCGGACCTGTGGGTGGCGCAGCGGGAACTGCAGGGCCGCGGTCGGCAGGTCGGTGCCGAACGTCCTGCAGACCGCGGCGATTTCGTGGGCGCGCGCGAGGACGTCGGCCGGTGGGGCGGCGTACTCGTACAGCGCGTCGGCGGTGGGTGTGTCGGTGGCGAGCAGGCCGGAGTTGAACACGGCAGCCACGACGACGTCGGTGTCCTGGGCCGCCGCAGTGGGCAGCACCTGCTCGAGGGCGGACTGGTCGGCCAGGGTGTAGCGGCCGGCGACCATGAGCAGGTCCAGGGCGCCGGTGCGCGCACCGGCGAGGAGGGCGTCGGTGGACATGGAGCCGATCCCGATCCGGTCGACCAGACCTTGGTCCCGCAGGCCGGCAAGGGCCGGTATGCCGGTCGCCAGCGCGGCGTGCAGGTCGCAGCGTTCCGGGTCGTGCAGGTAGAGGACGTCGACGTGGTCCAGTCCGAGACGCTGCAGGGACTCCTCGTGGCTGCGGCGGATGCCGTCGCTGCTGAAGTCCCACTGGCGGTGCAGGCTGGCCGGAACGACGAAGTCGTGCGCCAGGTCGAGGTCGTCGGCGTGGTCGGGGTCGGGCACCAGCAGCCGGCCGACCTTGGTGGACACGGTGAATTCCTCGCGCGGCTTGGTGGCGAGGAACTGTCCGAGCCGGCGCTCGGACAGGCCCAGTCCGTAGTGGGGTGCGGTGTCGAAGTAGCGCACGCCGCAGTCCCAGGCGGTCTCGAGCAGCTCGCAGGCCGCGTCGTCGCTGAGTGCCCGGTACAGGTTGCCGACGTTGGCGGCGCCGTAGGACAGCCGCGGCACGGTGAGGGGCTGCTCAGGCATGGCGGGGGTGGCGGTACTCGGCCAGGGAGGCCGGCAGCATCTCGGTGCCGGCTCCGGGGGCGGTGGGGGCGAGGTAGCGGCCGTCACGGAGGTGCACCGGGGTGACGAAGTGCTCGTGCAGGTGGTCGACGTACTCGATGACCCGGTGCTCCACGGTGCCGGAGACGGCGACGTAGTCGAACATGGACAGGTGCTGGACGGCCTCGCACAGGCCGACCCCGCCGGCGTGTGGGCAGACCGGGACGCCGAACTTGGCGGCCAGCAGCAGGATGGCGATGTTCTCGTTGACCCCGGCCACCCGGGAGGCGTCGATCTGCAGCACCTGCAGGGCGTCCGCCTGCAGGAACTGCTTGAACATGACCCGGTTGGCCATGTGCTCGCCGGTGGCCACCGGGACCGGCGCGACTCCGCGGGCGATCGCGGCGTGGGCGAGCAGGTCGTCGGGGCTGGTGGGTTCCTCCACCCAGGCCAGGTCGAAGGGCTTGAGCCCGTTCACCCAGTCGATCGCCTCGGCCACCTCCCAACGCTGGTTGGCGTCCACCGCGATGCGGATGTCCGGGCCGACGGTCTGACGGGCCAGGGCCAGTCGTCGGACGTCCTCGGCCCGGTCGGCGCCGACCTTGAGCTTGATCTGGGTGAATCCCTCGGCCACCGCCTCCTTGCACAGCCGCACCAGCTTGGCGTCGTCGTAGCCCAGCCAGCCCGGAGTGGTGGTGTATGCCGGGTAGCCCACTTCCAGCAGGTGCTGGGTCCGCTCGGCCCGCCCCGGTTCGGCGGCGCGCAGGATCTCCAGGGCCTCGGCAGGGGTGAGCACGTCGGTCAGGTAGCGGAAGTCGACCAGGTCCACCAGCTCCTGCGGTGACATCTGGGCCAGCAGCTGCCACAGCGGCTGCCCGGCGCGCTTGGCCTTCAGGTCCCACAGGGCGTTGACGACGGCGCCGATGGCCATGTGCATGACGCCCTTCTCCGGGCCGAGCCAGCGAAGCTGGGAGTCGTGCACCAGCTCTCGCCACAGCCGGCCCAGGTCGGCCAGCACGTGCTCGGTGTCCCGGCCGACCAGGCGGCACCCCAGGGCCTGGATCGCGGCGACCTCGACCTCGTTGCCGCGCCCGATCGTGAAGACGAACCCGTGCCCCTCCAGGCCATCGGCGGCGTCGGTGCACACCCGCACGTAGCTGGCCGAGTAGTCGGGGTCGGGGTTCATGGCATCCGACCCGTCCAGCGACAACGACGTCGGGAAGCGCACGTCGTGCGTCTGCAGGGCGGTGATGGTGCTCACGAGCGGTTCCTCCAAGGGCTGGCCACGAGGGTCGAGCGTAGAGATCGGATGTCTGTTCCGTCAACGGAATCGCCGATACGGCCCACAGGCGTGTCACCTCGGCGGTTCGCCGACTAGAGTTCCGATGTCAGGCGGGCCGTCCGGCGGCACAGGGCAGGCCCGCAGATCGCGAGGTGGAAGGCGGGGCGATGAGGCTGGCGCGACGTGGTCCGGGTGGTGCGGAGCACCCGGCGGTGGAGCAGGACGGTCGGTGGTTCGACCTGAGTGCCGTGACCACCGACATCGACGGGGCGTTCCTGGAGCGGGGCGGGCTGGCCGAGGTGCGCGCTGCCCTGGCCAGCGGTGGACTGCCGGCGTTGGCCGAGGCGGAGTCGTTGCGGTTCGGGGCACCGATCGCGCGGCCGAGTGCGGTGATCTGTATCGGGATGAACTATGCCGAGCACGCTGCGGAGTCCGGTGCGAGGCCGCCCAGCCAGCCGGTCGTCTTCCTCAAGACCCCCAACACGGTGGTCGGACCCCATGACGACGTGGCGATCCCGTTGCGCAGCGAGCGCACCGACTGGGAGGTCGAGCTCGGGGTGGTGATCGGTCGCCGCGCCAGCTACCTGGCCTCGCCGGAGGAGGCGATGGGGTGTGTCGCCGGGTTCGTCGTGGGCAACGACCTGTCCGAGCGGGCCTTCCAGCTGGAGGTCTCCGGCGGTCAGTGGAGCAAGGGCAAGTGTGCGCCCGGGTTCAGCCCCGTGGGGCCCTACCTGGTGCCGGCTGACGAGGTGGACCACGGCCACCTGCGGCTGCGCAGCTGGGTCAACGGCGAGCCACGCCAGGACTCGAGCACCGCGGACATGATCTTCGGGGTCGAGCACCTGGTCTGGGACCTGTCGCAGTACCTCACCCTCGAACCGGGCGACCTCGTGCTCACCGGCACCCCGCAGGGCGTGGCCCTCTCCGGCCGGTTCCCCTACCTGCGGGCCGGAGACGTGGTGGAGATCGAGATCGAGGGCCTGGGCCGGCAACGCCAGCGCATGGTCCCCGCCGTCGCACCCGCCGGCGCCGGGCCGCAGGCTGAGCCGCGGCCGATTCCACCCCACGACGCGAGGAGCACGCAGTGACACCACCCTTCGACGGCTTGACGGCGCTCGTCACCGGGGGAGCGTCCGGCATCGGCGCCGCCGTGGTGCGGCAACTGCGGGAACAGGGCGCGCGCGTCGCGGTCCTGGACCTGCGGCCCAGCCGCGAAGCGAGCAGTGACGACGGAGCCCTCTCGGTGACCGCCGACGTCAGCGATGACGCCTCGGTCCGAGAAGGGGTCGAGCAGGCGGTGCAGGCCCTCGGCGGCCTCGACATCGTCGTCAACAACGCCGGGATCGGCGCCCAGGGCAGCGTCGCCGACAACTCCGACGAGGAGTGGGCGCGGGTGCTCGACATCAACGTCGTCGGCATGGTCCGCGTCGCCCGAGCCTGTCTGCCGCACCTGCGCCGATCGAAGGCGGCGGCCATCGTCAACACCTGCTCCATCGCCGCCACCGCCGGCCTGCCGCAGCGAGCGCTCTACAGCGCCAGCAAGGGAGCCGTCCTCGCCCTCACCCGCGCGATGGCCGCCGACCACCTGCGCGAGGGGATCCGCGTCAACTGCGTCAATCCCGGCACCGCCGACACCCCGTGGATCGGCCGGCTGTTGGAGAAGGCCCCCGACCCCGAAGCCGAACGAGCCGCACTGAACGCTCGCCAGCCCCACGGCCGGCTGGTGTCGGCCGACGAGGTCGCCCAGGCCATCGTCTACCTCGCCAGTCCTCTGGCCGGCTCCACCACCGGCATCGACCTCGCCGTCGACGGCGGCATGCAGGGACTGCGGCTCCGCCCCGAGGGCTGAGCTCCAGCGGTTCCGTCCTCTGCCTCCGCTGACCTCCGTCTGCCCACGCCAGAGCCTTGACCGCTGAAAACGATTTCTGACAGGGTTTGGTTGTGGCAGCACCGACGGTCCTGGGCGTGGACATCGGCACGTCGAGCAGCAAGGGCGTGCTGGTCGATCTCGACGGCCGGGTGGCGCGCTCCGCGGTGCGTGAGCACGTGGTGTCGCGGCCGCGGCCCGGCTGGGTGGAGATGGACGGCCGGGTGTGGTGGGAGGAGTTCGTCGCGCTGTCACGGGAACTCCTGGCCGGCGGCGACGAGGACGTGGTGGCCGTCGGCGTCAGCGGCATGGGCCCGTGTGTGCTGCTGGTGGACGAGCAGGGCGAGCCGGTGCGGCCGGCCATCCTCTACGGCGTCGACACTCGATCTGGCGAGCAGATCGCCCGCCTGGAGCGGGAACTCGGCGCCGAGGAGATCCTGCGACGAGGCGGCTCGGCCCTGTCGTCCCAGGCGGCTGGCGCCAAGGTGGCCTGGGTCGCGGAGAACGAGCCGGAGGCGTATGCGCGGGCTCGTCGGTTGTTCATGCCCGCCTCCTGGCTTGCCCACCACCTGACGGGTTCCTACGTGCTGGACCACCATTCGGCCAGCCAGTGCACCCCGTTGTATGACGCGCAGGCGGTGGGCTGGTACCGGCCGTGGGCGGATCCGATCGTGGGCCAGCTGGAGCTGCCGCCGCTGCGCTGGCCGGGTGAGGTCGCCGGAGAGGTGTCGCCGGAGGCGAGCCGGCAGACCGGCTTGCCAGCCGGCATACCGGTGTTGACGGGGACGATCGACGCCTGGTCGGAGGCGGTCAGCGTGGGCGCCCAGGGCGTGGGCGACCTGATGTTGATGTACGGCACCACGATGTTCCTGGTGAACACGGTGGCCGGGCGGCCGACCCACCCGTCCCTGTGGGGGACCGTGGGCGCGTTCCCGGGCACCCGGAACCTGGCTGGCGGGATGGCGACCTCCGGTGCGATCACGACGTGGCTGCGCGACCTGGTCGGGACCTACGACTACGCGCAGCTGACCAAGCTGGCCGAGGAGGCCGGTCCCGGCGCGGACGGCCTGCTGATGCTGCCGTATTTCGCGGGGGAGCGGACGCCGGTGATGGACCCCGACGCTCGCGGCACCGTGATCGGGCTGACCCTGTCGCACACGGCCGGTGACCTGTACCGCGCGGCGCTGGAGGCGACCGCGTTCGGGGTGCGGCACAACGTCGAGACGCTGGAGCGGGTCGGCGGCGACGTGCGGCGGATCGTGGCGGTCGGTGGGGGGACGCAGGGGCGGTTGTGGACGCAGATCGTCTCCGACGTCCTGCAGCGACCGCAGGTGGTTCCCTCCCAGACGATCGGCGCGAGCTACGGCGCGGCCTTCCTGGCCGCGCAGGCCGTCGGCGAGCCGCGGATTGAGGAGTGGAACCCGGTGCGCGAGATCCGCCAGCCGCGGCCGGGGCTGGCGGGGGACTACGACGAGCTCTTCCGCCTCTACCGGGAGCTGTACGAACAGACCAAGCCGATTGCGCACGTGTTGGCGGGCCGGCAGCACCGCTGACGCGCCGACAGGACCGACCCGAGCAAGGAGAACCGATGTCCACCTACGCGATGCCGACGACCCGGACGCCACGGGCGGCCGAGCCCCGTACCGTCTACACCGTCGCCAGCGGGGACCTGCGTCCGGCCGCGAACCAGACGTGTTGGCCGACGCAGCGCAAGCTGGAGGCCGACCTGACGCACGCCGTGGAGTCGTTGGGCTGGTCGGTGCAGCGGGGCCATCCGGTGGACGAGGCCAAGGGGCACGGATTCATCGACAGCCAGGCGGCCGGCATACAGGTGTTCCGGCAACTGCCGCCCGAGGCCCCGCTCATCGTGGTGGAGGCGGTCTGGCAGTACAGCCACCACGTCCTGGCGGGCCTGCGCTCCCACCGGGGGCCGATCCTGGTGGTGGCCAACTGGAACGGGGAGTTCCCCGGCCTGGTCGGGCTGTTGAACCTGACCGCGAGCCTGACCAAGGCCGGCGTGCCGTACTCGGCGCTGTGGAGCGAGGACTTCACCGACGAGTGGGCCGTCGAGGGCCTGCGGACCTGGCTGGAGACCGGCGAGCTGCGCCACGACCAGAGCCACGTGCGTGACCTGCCCGCCCTGGGCGCCGGTCCGGAGGTGGACCTCGGCCGGGCGCTGGCCGAGCAGCTGCGCACCGACAAGGCGATCATGGGCGTCTTCGACGAGGGCTGCATGGGGATGTACAACGCCATCTTCGACGACGAGCTGCTCAACCCCCTCGGCATCTACAAGGAGCGCCTCTCCCAGAGCGCGCTGGTGGTCGAGATGGGCAAGGTCTCCGACGCCGAGGCGAAGGCGGTCCGGGCGTGGCTGGAGGAGGCCGGCCTGGACTTCCGGACCGGCAGCGACGAGGCCACCGAGCTCACCGATGCCCAGCTGGAGAGCCAGTTCACGATGTACATCGCCGCACTGCGGATCGCCGACGACTTCGGCCTGGATGCCGTGGGCATCCAGTACCAGCAGGGCCTGAAGGACGTGGTGCCGGCCAGCGACCTGGCCGAGGGGCTGCTGAACGACCCGCACCGCCCACCGGTGCGCAGCCGCGACGGCTCCCGCGAGCTGTATGCCGGAGCGCCCCTGCCGCACTTCAACGAGGTCGACGAGGGCGTCGCCGTGGACTCCTTGGTGACCAACCGGATCTGGACCGCGATGGGCCTGAACCCGGCGACCACCCTGCACGACATCCGCTGGGGCGAGCAGTACGGCGAGGACTTCGTCTGGGTGTTCGAGATCTCCGGGTCCGTGCCGGCCTCCCACAACGGCGGCTACGACAAGTCCTGGAGCATGCGCCAGCCCCCGATGTTCTTCCCGCTGGGCGGCGGCACCCTCAGCGGCGTCTCCAAGCCCGGCGAGATCGTCTGGTCCCGCGTGTTCCTCATGGACGGCCGGCTGCACGCCGACCTGGGACGCGCCACCGTCGTCGAACTGCCCGAGCAGGAGACCCAGCGCCGGCTGGACGCCACCAACCCGCAGTGGCCGATCATGCACGCTGTGCTGCACGGGGTCACCCGCGACCAGATGATGGCCCGGCACAAGGCCAACCACGTCAACGTCGCCTACGCCGCCGACGCGGACACCGCGGACAAGGCGCTCCTGGCCAAGGCGGCGATGTTCGCGCACCTCGGCCTGCAGGTGCACCTCTGCGGCGACGTCAACCTCTGAGGCGCCCCGTCGGTCGGCACACCCGGCTTGTCGGCCAACGGTGTTCGACGTTCGTCAGTTCTCGAGCGCCTGCCGTAGCCACAGTTCCACTCCGGCGACGTGGACGGTGGCCCAGGCGCGCGCGACGTCCGGCTGGTGGGCCGCGATCGCGTCGCAGATCGCGCGATGCTCCGCGATGGTCCGGTCCACCGCGCCGGTCTGGGTGAGCCCGCGCCAGATCCGCGCCCGTTGGGTGGACCCGGAGAGGCTGTCGATCAGGGAACAGAGGACGGGGTTGCCCGCACCCTGGGCGATGCGCTGGTGGAACTCGATGTCGGAGGCGACCAGGTCGTCGACCGACGGATCGTTCTCCACCTTGTCCAAGAGGTCCTGCAGGGCGGCGATCTCGTCCTCGGGCATGGCCGTTGCCGCCATGGCCGTCGCCGCGGGCTCGAGGATGCGACGGACCTCGAGGAAGTGCAGGAC
>NZ_DASSTI010000057.1:0-5267 GCF_035708005.1 Segeticoccus sp.
CGGATCGATGTGCCGTTCTGGTCGTGGTGGCGGCCGTCACGGCACAACGATCCGGCGCCACGATCGACGCGGTCCGGCTCGGGCGCCACGTGGTAAGGGCGGCCCTCCGGTCGGGTTCGACGGGCCTAGAGTCGAGGCATGCTCTTCGCGTTCTCCATCTCCCCGTCCACGGTCGGCGACAACGGCAGTGTGAGCGAGTCGCTCGCCGGCGCCATCAAGGTCATCCGCGAATCCGGCCTGCCGAACGAGACCACCTCGATGTTCACCACGATCGAGGGCGAGTGGGACGAGTGCCTGGACGTCATCAAGCGCGCCTGCGAGGCGGCCGGTAGCGACGGCGGCCGGGTCGGCCTCGTGCTCAAGGCCGACATCCGCCCGGGCTACACCGGCCAGCTCACCGAGAAGGTCCAGCGCCTCGACTCTGCTGTCGAACGGCACTCGTCGGCCTCGTGACGGACGGTGCCAGCAGCGACTCGGTCATTCCGTCGCCCCGCGGCCGCACGACCCCGTCGCCCCGGTATGCCGTGCGCCCGCCCGCCGTCTCCGACGCACCGGTGCTCGGGCGCATCCACGTGCAGATCTGGCGCGAGGCCTACGCGGGGTTGATGCCCGAGCGGCACCTCGCCGGCCTGGACGCGTTGGCGCGGGGCGAGCGGTGGCGCCAGAACCTGTCCGCGCCGGAGCCGGCGACCACGACGCTGGTCGGCACCTGCGACGGCGAGCCGGTCGGCTTCGTCGTGGTCGGCCCCGGACGTGACGACCAGCGCCCGGTCGAGACCGAGCTCCGGGTGCTCAACGTCCTGGCCGCCCAGCACGGGACCGGGCTGGCCACCCAACTGCTGACCACCGCGCTCGGTGAGCGCGCGGCATACCTGTGGGTGCTGGCGGGCAACGCGAGGGCCGTGGCGTTCTACCGCAAGCACGGGTTCGAGCTCGACGGCGGGACCAAGCTGCACGAGCCGACCGGGACCACCGAGCTGCGGATGGTGCGGCAGGGGGCCCGCCAGACCTCATGACCCGTCGGCGAACGCCCGGCCGAGCTCCTCGCGAGAGCTGATCCCCAGCTTCAGGTAGACGTGACGCAGGTGGTACTCCACCGTCTTGGGGCTGAGGAAGAGGCCCTGGGGATCTGGCTGCGCCGCGAGCGCCGGCGCAGCGACGCGCGCCGACCGCTGCCCGGCTCGAGCGCTACCGCGCCGGGCGGTGCCTACCCTACGAGGACGCCCGTCGACCCCGACGCGTTGGTGGCCGCCATCATCGGGGAGCCCGGGACCGGCGTGCGGCGGGAGATTCCACCGCACGCCGCTGGCGTCAGCGGCGGCCTCGGGACAGTCGCTGCCGGGCCGCGTCGACGGCGGTGCGCGCCGCCGACACCGGCGTGAACGCCTGGGCCGCCGCGGTCAGCGAGGCGACCTCGTCGTCGGCCAGCACCAGCTCCGCCGCCGCCACGTTGAGCTCGAGTTGCTCGACGCTGGAGGCTCCCGGGATCACCACGACCTGTGGCAGGCTGATCAGCCAGGCCAGCGCCACCTGCGCGGGCTTGGCGTCGTGGGCGGCGGCGACCTCGCGCAGCCGGTTCAGGAGCGGTGCGGCACGGCGCAGGTTCTCCTCGCTGAAGAGTGGATTGGCGGCCCGGACACCACCGGGGCGGTTGCCGGGGCCGTAGCGGCCGCCGAGCAGCCCCTGCGCGAGGGGGCTGTACGCGATCACGACCCGGTCCTCGCGCTGGGCGAACGGGACGAGGTCGCGCAGGGGACCCGGCCGGGCCAACGAGAACTCGACCTGGTTGCTGACGACCGGCTGCCCCAGGGCGGCGTCGGCCCGGCGCCACCGCGCCAGGGAGTAGTTCGACACCCCGACCGCACCGATCCGCCCGTCGCGGAGCAGCTCGCCCATCCCGCGCATGGTCACCGAGTCCGGCACGACGGGGTTCGGCTGGTGGACCTGGTAGAGCGGGATCCGGTCGAGCTGGAGGCGCCGGGCGCTCGCCTGTGCGCGGCGGCGGACCATGGCGGGAACCGGCAGGATCGGGAACAGCTTGCTGGCCACCACCACGCGCGTCCGGTCCGCACCGAGCGCCGCCGCCAGGATCCGCTCGCTGCGCCCGAAGCCGTAGATCTCCGCGGTGTCGAACAGCGTCACGCCGAGGTCCAGCGCTCGGCGGACGATCACGGCGGCCGTGTGGTCGGCATACTCCTCGCCGTAGCCCCACTCCTTGGAGCCGAACTGCCACGTGCCCAAGCCGATTCGGCTGACCTGCGGAGGGGACTGGGACTGCTGTGACGTCGCCGACGCGCGAGCAGGCGGTCCCAACGCGGGGACGTCGAGGTAGCGCATGCCACCCAGACTAGGTTGGGCGCCGTGCCCACCCGAGTCCGGTTGCCGTTCGACCCGATCGTGCGTGCCCGCGACCTCTGGCGTGCCCGTTGGGGGCCGCGCTCGGCGCCGGTGGCGATGGCGGCGGCGACGTCGATCATGCGCGTGCAGCAGCTGCTCATCGCCGACTTCGACGCCCGCGTGGCGCCGCACGGGCTGACGTTCGCCCGGTTCGAGGCGCTGGTCCTGCTCGCGTTCAGTCGTGAGGGGCGGCTGCCCATGAGCAAGGTCGGGGAGCGGCTCATGGTCCACCCCACCAGCGCCACGCACATCGTGCAGCGGCTGGCCACACAGGGGCTGGTCGAGCGTGTGCCCAACCCTGAGGACGGCCGCGGCACGTTGGCCTGCATCACCGGCGAGGGTGTCGAGGTGATGGAGCGGGCCGCGCGCGACCTGGCCGAGGCCGGGTTCAGCCTCCAGGCACTCACCCCGGCCGAGCTTGCCCAGCTGTTCGCGCTGCTGCGGAAGGTGCGGCTGGGGGCCGGCGACTTCGACGCCGAGTGAGAATCGAACGGAGCGAGGCTCGGAGCGAGAGCGGAGAAGCGCCCACGGACATGGCGACTTCGACGCCGACTGAGAATCGAGCGGAGCGAGGCTCGGAGCGAGAGCGGAGAAGTGCCCAAGGACTTGGCGACTTCGACGCCGAGTGAGAATCGAGCGGAGCGAGGCTCGCGGGTGACAGTTAGTAGGACGTCCTAGTAAATTGGGGGTATGACGTCCCCCTCCGCATCCCCCACACCCTCAGGTCGGCAGCGCTGGCAGCAGCGGTATGACGAGGCCCTCGCCAAGGGCCGGGTCCGCGACGCGGACTTCACGACCCTGTCCGGCCAGGAGGTGGAGCCGGCCTACGGGCCGGCTGACGCCGCGGCGGAAGCTGCCTATCCGGGCTTCGAGCGGATCGGGTGGCCGGGGGAGTTCCCCTTCACCCGCGGGCTCTACCCGACCGGCTACCGGGGCCGCACCTGGACGATCCGGCAGTTCGCCGGGTTCGGCAACGCCGTCCAGACCAACGAGCGCTACAAGATGATCCTGGCCCGCGGTGGCGGTGGACTGTCCGTGGCGTTCGACATGCCGACCCTCATGGGTCGCGACTCCGACGACCCGTTGAGCCTCGGCGAGGTGGGTCACTGCGGCGTGGCGATCGACTCCGCCAAGGACATGGAGACGCTGTTCCAGGACATCCGGCTCTCCGACGTCACCACGTCGATGACGATCAGCGGCCCGGCCGTGCCGGTCTTCTGCATGTACCTCGTGGCCGCCGAGCGCGACGGCGTCGACATCAGCACGCTCAACGGCACGCTGCAGACCGACATCTTCAAGGAGTACATCGCCCAGAAGGAGTGGCTGTTCGCGCCGGAGCCGCACCTGCGCCTCATCGGCGACCTGATGGAGTACACCTCGCAGAACATCCCGGCCTACAAGCCGCTGTCGGTCTCCGGCTACCACATCCGCGAGGCCGGCTCGACCGCCGCGCAGGAGCTGGCCTTCACCCTCGCTGACGGCTTCGGCTACGTGGAGCTGGGGCAGTCCCGCGGCCTGGACGTCGACGTCTTCGCGCCCGGCCTGAGCTTCTTCTTCGACAGCCACCTGGACTTCTTCGAGGAGATCGCCAAGTTCCGCGCGGCCCGCCGGATCTGGGCGCGCTGGTTGCGTGACGTCTACGGGGCGAAGACCGAGAAGGCGCAGTGGCTACGGTTCCACACCCAGACCGCCGGTGTCAGCCTCACCGCCCAGCAGCCGATGAACAACGTCGTGCGCACGGCGGTCGAGGCGCTCGCGGCCGTGCTGGGCGGGACGAACTCGCTGCACACCAACGCCCTCGACGAGACGCTGGCGCTGCCGACCGAGCAGGCCGCCGAGGTGGCGTTGCGCACCCAGCAGGTGCTCATGGAGGAGACGGGCGTCGTCAACGTCGCCGACCCCCTCGGCGGCTCCTGGTATGTCGAGGCCCTCACCGACACGATCGAGGCCGAGGCCGAGAAGATCTTCGACAAGATCCGCCAGCTGGGTGAGCTCGGCAAGGAGCGCGACGCCGACGGCACTGTCCGGCACGAGATCGGCCCGATCACCTCCGGCATCCTCCGCGGCATCGAGGAGGGCTGGTTCATGTCCGAGATCGCCGAGGCCGCGTTCCAGTACCAGACCGCACTGGAGAAGGGCGACAAGAAGGTCGTGGGCGTCAACTGCCACACCGAGTCGGTGAGCGGCGAGCTGGAGATTCTGCGGGTCAGCCACGAGGTCGAGCGCGACCAGGTGGCGCTGCTCGCGAAGCGGCGCACCGAGCGGGACGACGCCCGGGCCAAGGCAGCGGTCCAGCAGATGGTCGAGGTCGCCCGCACCGAGGAGAACCTCATCCCGGCGATGCTCGACGCCGTGCGTGCCGAGGCGACGTTGGGTGAGATCTGCGACAGCCTGCGCGAGGTGTGGGGCAGCTACCGCGAGCCGGCCCGGTTCTGAGGATTCGGCTCCACCGTCGCGAGCCCCTTCCCGGCGGAGGATCGGTGCCGGCCACACAGCTCGTCGATGCCGTCTGCTCCGGAACGCGCTGCCGTGGAGCTTTCACCCGGAGGTGAGGGATTCGTGCGTGATCCGGCCGCAGGCACCCTCGTCGGCGGACTCCTCACTGCACAGCTTCACCTCCGGTGGGACCTGCACGTGATAGCGCTTTCCGTGGCTGGTGTAGGTGACGATCCAGCCGGCCGCGGCTGCCGGGCGCCGCGTGGGCTTGGTGATCTGGAGGCCCAACTCATAGCCGGCGCCCTTGCGGCTGTCGCACACGATCGGCACGACGTGGTTGCCGTGGAACCCGAACTTGCCCAGGGGACCGATGTCATCTCCCAGGGCCAACCCGGGCGGGGTCCGCATGAACGGGCTCGGTCGCACCGCGAACG
>NZ_DASSTI010000058.1:0-14872 GCF_035708005.1 Segeticoccus sp.
TCGTCATCGTCCTCGCCGTAGACCTCGAGCGGGGTGACCTCCCCGTAGGCGTCGAGGAGCGCGTCGTCATAGGCGTCGAAGGCGTCGGCGAGGTCCTGGTAGGCAGCGACGACGGTGGGGTCGTTCTCGCCTCGGCGAGAAGCGGACGCCTCGAGGTGCCGCTCGAGGGCGGCAACGAGGGAGGACAGCGCGGCTCGCGGGTCGGTCATGACTTGAAGGTATCGGTTTCGCCGCCAGAATGGTGAGGTGGTCGAGTACGAATACCACGTGGTGACGTTCCCCCGGGGGTCCACGCGCGGCGAGGTCCGACGCGTGCTGACGGACCATGCGGAGTACGGCCACTGGGAGCTGTCGCGGGTCCGTCTCTACTGGGGCGGCGCCCGCCGGGTCTGGTTGCGTCGCAAGATCATCCGGGTGCAACGCACTGCCTGACCGACGCGGGACCGCGGAGGGTCGACCCGGCTGCTCGCCTCAGCAGTCGGCGAGCAGGCGCCCGAGCACGCGGGTCCCGAACTCCAGGGCGTCCACCGGAACGCGCTCGTCGATGCCGTGGAACATCGGGGCGAAGTCCAGGTCCGCCGGCAGCCGCAGGGGCGCGAACCCGTAGCCGGTGATGCCGAGCTTCTTGAGCGCCTTGTTGTCCGTGCCGCCGGACAGGCAGTAGGGCAGCACGGAGGCCTCGGGGTCCTCGGCGAGCAGCGCCGACTTCATCCGGTCCACGAGGTGGCCCTCGAACGGCGCGTCCAGGGCGATGTCGTGGTGGACCACCTCCACGTCGACGTGGTCACCGGCGAGCTCCCGCACCGTGTCCATCAGGTCGTCCTCGTGCCCGGGCAGGAACCGGCAGTCCAGGCTCGCCGTCGCGGTCTGCGGCACGACGTTGTGCTTGTAGCCGGACTCCAGCATGGTGAGGTTCGCTGTGTCCTGCAGGGTGCCCTCGACGAACCCGCGGGCGCCTCCGAGGTGGCCGAGGAGTGCGGACAGGTCCGTGTCGGCATACGGCGTCCCGGTGAGGGCGCTGAGGCCGTCCAGCAGCTGACGCACGGAGGCGATGTACTGCCGGGGCCAGACGTGCGCGTCGATCCGGGCGATGGCTTGCGCGAGGCGGACGATCGCGTTCTCGCCGTTGGGGACCGAGCCGTGCCCGGCCCGCCCGTGGGCCCGCAGCCGCAGCCACGCAATGCCCTTCTCGGCGGTCTGCAGCAGGTAGGCGCGCGTCGGCTTGCCGGACTCGGCCGCGGGCACGGTGACGCTGTAGCCGCCGACCTCGCTGATCGCCTCCGAGACCCCCTTGAACAGCTCGGGGTGGTGGTCGGTGACCCAGTGGCTGCCGTGGACGCCGCCGGCCTCCTCGTCGGCGAAGAAGGCGAACACGAGGTCGCGCGAGGGCTTGCGTCCGCTGCGTGCCAGCTCGCGCAGGTTGGCGAGCAGCATGGCGTCCATGTCCTTCATGTCCACCGCGCCGCGGCCCCAGACGCAGCCGTCGCGCAGCTCGGCGGCGAAGGGGTCGACCTGCCAGTCGGCCGCGTTGGCGGGGACGACGTCGAGGTGGCCGTGCAGGCAGAGTGCGGACCGCTCGGGGTCGCTGCCCTCGACCCGCACGAGCACGCTGGTGCGGCCGGGGTCGCTCTCGAGGACGGTGGGCTCCAGGCCCACCTCGGTGAGCAGGCCGGTCACGTACTCGGCGGCCTTGCGCTCACCGGGACCGCTGCCGTCACCGAAGTTGCTGGTGTCGATGCGGATCAGGTCACGGCAGATGCGGACGACGTCGGACTGGGCTTCGCTCATGGCCGCCACCCTAGTTGGGGTTTCGTCCGTCGGGACCGACGTGGGTCAGGTGGCCAGCGCGACGCCGAGGGCCAGCAACGTCACGCTGAGCACCCCGATGCCGGCGCGCAGCGCGGCGGCCCGGCGGGCGCCGGCCCGCACCCGGCGGCCGAGGGTCCGGTCATCGGGCTCATCGAACGACCGGCGCCGCAGCCGACCCATCTTGCGCGCCTGCCGCACCCCGTAGGCGGTCGTGAGCACGAGGGCCGCAGCCACCAGCACGCTGACGATGAGCAGCGGGCTCCAGGATCGGCCGAACAGCAGCGCGGCGCCGCTGCCGTAGGCGACCGCGAGGGCGACGGTCCCGACGACGCCGTAACTGCGCCCGAGCCCCCGGAAGAACGTCGCCCGCGTCGCCGGTTCCATGGTGCTGGTGGCGACGCGGGCGACCACGGCGATGGCGACGTAGCCACCGAGCCAGACCGAGGCGGCGAAGATCAGCAGGCCGGTGACTGCCGCGGCAGCCGTGTGCGACACCTACGCGTTGTCCAGGGTGGCGTCGACGGTGATCTTCGCTCCGGCGAACAGCCGGGAGATGGGGCATCCGGCTGCTGCTTCCTCGGCAGCCTCCTTGAACCCGGCCTCGTCGAGCCCCGGCACGCGTCCGCGCACGGTCAACGCCGAGGAGACGACGGTCGGTGCGTCGTCGACCTTGTCGAGGGTGACCGTGGAGGACACGGTGAGGCGCTCGGGCGCAGCACCGCGCTGGTCGAGCACGTTGCTCAGGGCCATCGAGTAGCAGGAGGCGTGCGCCGCGGCGGCGAGCTCCTCCGGGCTGGTCTTGCCCCCCGGCTGTTCGGTGCGGGCGGCCCAGGACACCGGCAGGGTGTCGAAGGCGCCGGTCGCGGGGGTGACGGTGCCCTTTCCCCCGGCCAGGTTGCCCTCCCAGACGGCCTCGGCGCTGCGCTCGGCGAGCGGCATGGTGTGCTCCCTTCGATCGGTGGTTGGCCCTCCTCATGCTGCCCTGCCCACCGTGGCCGCGCCAGACCGGGTGCGCCCGTGCAAAAGGGACGGCCCTCGGCGCCCCCGGGTACCGGCGCCGGGCGGGAGGTGCCGGCGGCTGGGAGGATCAGCGGCATGGTGGCCGAGGTCGTCGCAGGGGTGAGCCTGCTGGTGTGGGTCTACCTCGTCGTGGGGCACGGCCGCTTCTGGCGCCCGCCGGCGCTCGCACCGGTGGGCAGCGACCCCGCGCGGTGGCCCAGCGTCGTGGCGATCCTGCCCGCCCGCAACGAGGCCGAGGTCCTGCCCCGGGCACTGGCCGGGCTGGTGGGGCAGGACTACCGCGGGCCATTCCGGGTGCTGGTCGTCGACGACGCGAGCACGGACGGCACCGGTGACCTCGCCGCGAGGGCCGGCACCGCACGCGTGCGCACCGACGTGGCCCACAGCTGCGGTCCTCCGGCGGGCTGGTCCGGCAAGGTCGCCGCGATGGCGCGCGGGGTCGCGGCGGCCGGCGAGCCGGACTACCTGCTGTTCACCGACGCCGACATCGTGCACCCGCCGCACTCGGTCACCCGTCTCGTGCAGGCGGCGACGGAGCGGGAGCTGGACCTCGTCTCGCAGATGGTGCGGCTGCGGACCGAGTCGTCCTGGGAGCGGCTGCTCGTGCCGGCGTTCGTCTACTTCTTCGCCCAGCTCTACCCGTTCCCGCGGGTCAACGGGCCGGGGCGCACGGCCGCGGCTGCGGGTGGCTGCATGCTGGTGCGGCGCGCGGCCCTCGAGCGGGCCGGCGGGCTGGCCGCGATCCGGGGCGCGCTCATCGACGACGTGGCCCTCGGCCGGCTGCTCAAGCGGGGTGGGCGCACCTGGCTCGGCGTGGCCCCCGACGTGCTGAGCATCCGTCCCTACCCGCGGCTCGCCGACCTGTCGCAGATGGTGGCCCGCAGTGCCTACACGCAGCTGCGCCACTCTCCCCTCCTCCTGCTCGGGACGGTGGTCGGCCTGCTGCTGGTGTATGCCGTACCGCCCGTCGCGCTCGTCGCCGGGCTCGCCCTCGGGCGCGGGCTGCTGGCCGCCCTGGGCGGGGCGGCTTGGCTGCTCATGTCGGTCACCTACGTGCCGCTGCTGCGGCTGCACCGGGTGCCCTCGTGGTGGGCACCGGTGCTGCCCCTCGTCGCTGTGCTGTATGCCGGGATGACCGTGGACAGCGCGTGGCGCCACCTGCGTGGCCGCGGGGGCGCCTGGAAGGGACGGGTCATTCCGTCGCGAGCCGCCGCGCCACGGCGCTGATCGTCGGCGGGCCGACGCGGCAGCACCCACCGACGTAGGCGGCGCCGGCCTCCACCCAGACGGGCACGAGCCCGACGTCGAAGGCCGCTCCCCCACGCCAGCGGCGGAGCGTGGCATCCCACTGCTCACCGCTGTTGGGGTAGGCGACGGCGGGACGGCCGGTGGTGGCGACGGCCAGCCGCACGGCCTCGAGGACGTCACCGGGCGCACAGCAGTTGACGCCCACCGCGAACACCGACGGCGCCGATGCCGCGACGGCGAAGGCGTCCGCCAGCGGCTGGCCGGCCCGGGTGTGACCGTCCCCGGCGGAGTAGGAGAACCACGCCGGCAGCCCGAGCTCCTGCAGGATCTCCACGAGGACCTCGGCCTCGTCCCGGTCGGGGATGGTCTCGACGGCGAGGAAGTCCGGTCCGGCCTCCGCGAGCAGCTCCATCCGCGAGCGGTGGAAGTCGTGCAGGAGGGCGCGGGAGACGGAATACCGTCCGCGGTACTCCGAGCCGTCGGCGAGCACCGCGCCGTACGGACCGACCGAGGCCGCCACCCAGCGGGTCCGGCCGTCGGCGGCCAGCTCGTCGCGCACGTCACGAGCCAGGGTGACGCTCCGCCGGACCAGGCGCTCCGCCTCCGCCCGATCCACGCCGGCGTCCATGAACCCCGGGACGCTCGCCTGGTAGCTCGCTGTGGTCACGACCCGGGCACCCGCCCGGTAGTAGGCGCGGTGCACCGCGGCGATCTCCTCAGGGGCGTCGCGCAGCAGCCGCGCCGTCCAGAGCGCGCCGGTCACGTCCTGGCCGCGGTCCTCCAGCGCGTTGGACATCCCGCCGTCGAGCAGGACGGGCGAGGCGCTGCTGGCGTGCGGCGGTGCGGCGATCACCGCACCAGTCTCCCCGGCTGTCGTGAGACGCCTTCCCCGCGGGGTTCCCCGGTGCCACCCTGTGGCAGTGAGCACGACGCAGGTGGCGACTCCAGGCGTGCGGGGGATGCCCGTGGCCCGGACCGGGCTGGCGGGCTGGGCCGTCGTGGCGGCGCTCGCCCAGTGCGTGGCGCTCGTCGCGACGAGCACCCGGTACGGCTACCACCGGGACGAGCTGTACTTCCTCGCGGCCGGTGGCCACCCGGCGGCCGGCTACCCGGACCAGCCGCCGCTGGTGCCCCTGCTGGCCTGGGCGATGAACCACCTCGCGCCGGAGGCGCTGGTCGTCCTCCGGCTCCCTTCCGCCCTCGCCGCGGGCACCATCACCGCCCTCGCCGCGCTCGTCGCCAGGGAGCTCGGTGGAGGGCGGCGGGCGCAGGTGGTGGCGGCCTGCTGCGCCGCGACCTCCGGGTTCGTGCTGGCCACCGGTCACATCGTCAGCACGACGACGTATGACGTGCTGGCGACGACGGTCGTCGGGTTCCTGCTGGTGCGGGCCGTGCAGCGGCGGAGCGGCCCGGCCCTGTTCTGGGCCGGTGTCGCAGCGGGCGTGGGCACGGAGGCCAAGCCCCAGGTGGCGTTCGTGACCCTCGTCGCGGTGGCTGCCCTGGTGGCGCTCGGGCCACGCTGGCCGTTGCGGTCGCCGTGGCTGTACGCGGGGGTGGCGGCGGCCGTCGCCCTGGCTGCTCCCTACCTCGTGTGGCAGGCGACGCACGGCTGGCCGCAGCTGGCCGTCGCTGCCCACGTCGGTGGCTCGGCCGAGGGCGGCCGACTCGGGTTCATCCCGTTCCAGCTGGTCATGGTCAGCCCGGTGCTGGTGCCGGTCTGGGTCGCGGGGCTGGTCGCGCCCTGGCGCCGCGCTGGGCTGCGACCGCTGCGGTTCGTCCCGGTCACCTACGTGGTCGTGGCGCTCGCCTACCTGGTCGGTGACGGGAAGGCGTACTACCTGGCGAGCCTGTACCCCCTGCTGCTCGGCTTCGGAGTGCTCCCCGTCGCCGACTGGTGCGGTCGGGCGGGCGCGGGGCTGCGGACCGGTGTGCTCACGGTCGCGGTGGCGCTGTCCCTGGTGGTCAACGCCGTCATCGCGCTGCCGCTGCTGCCCGCCACCGCCTTGCAGGGCAGCCCCGCGATGGCGCTGAACCCCGACCAGGGCGAGACCGTCGGCTGGCCCCGGTTCATCGCGACGGTCGGGCGGGCGTGGACCTCGCTTCCCGCGTCGACCCGCGAGCACACCGCGATCTTCACCGCCAACTACGGCGAGGCGGGAGCGATCGACCTGCTCGGCTCGAGCGCGGGCCTTCCTCGTGCCTACAGCGGGCACAACGGATTCGCCGACTGGGGCCGGCCGCCGGCGTCGGCGACCCATGCCCTGGTGCTCGGCTACGGCGGGCCCAGGGACCTGGCGCCGCACTTCACGCACTGCCGCCGGCTCGCGGTCGTGGACAACGGGGTCGGGCTCGACAACCAGGAGCAGGGCCTGCCCGTCCTGCTGTGCCGCCCGGCGTCCAGCTGGGCCGTGCTGTGGCCGCAGCTGCGCCACCTGAACTGAGGCTCGTCCGCAGCGAGAACCTCGCGTGGCCGGCTCCCGCGGGTTCGTGGCGGAGGGCGTTCGCGTGCTATCGTTCCGGGACGTCGCAGGTGCTCAGAGGCACGTGCGACGTACCCACGTCCGGGTGGCGGAATAGGCAGACGCGCTAGCTTGAGGTGCTAGTCCTCGTATAGAGGGTGGGGGTTCAAGTCCCCCCTCGGACACCAGCAGTGGCATATCCCATGTAGGACACACCGAGGCTCTTCACCTGGCCCAGGTCCATGCGCCGGCTCAGCTCGCCGTAGCTGATCGTCCCGCGTCTGGCCCGCACCAGGTCCACCAGCAGCCTCCCCTTCCCCGCGCGGGTTCCGAGACCGACCACCTCGCCGAACCGGAAGCCTGCGCCCCCGAGGGCCGTCTCCAGCTCGCTCGGCGTGATGAACAGGTCCCACGCGTGGAGCGCCACGTCGGTGAACCGGGTCCACCTCCACTCCTGGACCATCTTGATGACGACGACCTGGCTCCGCCGGGTGCGGTTGATCGTGTCGAACAGGAACAGTCCTCCCGGGGCCAGGGCGCGCGCCACCTCGCGCAGGACGGCCTCGAGGTCGGAGACGTGCTCGAGCACGTCGCAGCAGTAGGCGAGCTCGAACTCGCCGTCGTCCACGGGCAGGTGCTCACCCGATCCCACGCGGTAGTCGATGTCCAGGCCGGACTCCCCCGCGTGGCGGCGGGCGGTCGCCACGGACGCCGCGGACGGGTCGACGCCCAGGACTCGGCAGCCGAGGCGGGCGAACTCCTCGGCCAGGAAGCCACCTCCCGAGCCGATGTCGAGGGCGCGCAGGCCACGCGGGTCCAGACCCTGCCGGCTCAGCACACGTTGGAAGTAGCGGAACCGGCACGGCGGCGCCTCCGCCCTCGGACGGACCTCAGGCGTCCAGCGTGACATCCCCGAGCGGCCGGGAACAGCAGGCGAGGATCTTGCCCTCGTCCACCTGGCGCCGGGAGATGCCGCCGGCGTGCTGCATGTCCACCTGCCCCTCGACCAGCGACGTGAGGCAGGTGCCGCACATGCCTTGGGTGCACATCGAGGGCAGTGGCAACCCGTGCCGGCGAGCCGCCGCGAGGATCGTCTCGCCGGCGTGGCACTCCACGGTGCGTTCGGTGCGCAGGAAGCGCACGGCATACCGCTCACCACCGGCCGGCGGCTCGACCCCGTCGTCGACCGTGTCCCCCGCCCGGGCGGCGAGGTCGAAGTTCTCCTCGTGGCACCGCTCCGGGTCCACCGCCGCCAGCTCGAGCAGGTCCCGGACGGCGCGCATGTAGCCGGGCGGGCCGCAGGTGAACACCTCGCGGTCGTACGCGTCGGGAGCGACCGTGAGCAACGTGCGCAGGGACAGCAGGCCGGTCGGCCCGCTCCACGCCTCACCAGGGAGCTCGCTCTCGCACACCACCGTCACCGAGCAGCCCGGCAGGGTGGCGAGCTGCTCGAGCTCATGGCGGAAGATGATGTCCGCGGGCGTGCGGGCACTGTGCACGAACACCACGTCGGCGGCCTCTCCCCGGTGGGCCAGGGTGCGCAACATCGACATCACCGGGGTGATCCCGCTGCCCGCGGACAGCAGCAGGTACTTCTCCGCGGGGTGGACGGCGTGGCTGAACACCCCGAACGGCCCCGCCACCTGGAGCCGGTCGCCGGGCTGCAGGTGGTCGTGCAGCCAACTCGAAACCGGCCCTCCCGCAGTGCGTTTCACGGTGAGGGAGACCTCAGCAGCGCCCGTCGACGCCGACGCGATGGAGTAGCACCGCTGCAGCTGCTCTCCGTCGACCTCCACGGTGACGGTCAGGTACTGCCCCGGGAGGAAGGCCAGCGGCTCCGCCGAATCACGTGCGAGCACAATGGTCTTCACGTCGTGGGTCTCGTCGCGCACCGCCGTGCAGACGAGCTCGGCCTCGATCGCCTCCGGCTGGTAGGTGAGTCCGGCGACCGCGCTGGGAAGCAACGTGTCCGTCATACCTGCAAGTGCTCCTTCAGCCGCTCGATGTACCAGGTGCAGAACGCGTCGACCTGGTACTCGTTGGTGGCGTACGGCCCCGGTTCGTAGGCCGGGTCACCCACCCCCGCCTGGGCGCGCGCCACGAACGTGCCGTCCTGGCGGTTGGTCTGGTGCCACACCTCGGTGAGGGTGTCGAGGTCGTAGTCGACCCCCTGCTCGGCGTCCTCGTGCACGAGCCAGGTGGTGCGGACGAGGGTCTGGTCGGGGGCCACGGGCAGGACGGTGAACGTCACCGCGTGGTCGGCGAGGAAGTGGAACCAGCTGTTCGGCTGCAGGTGCAGCGAGAGCCGCCCCAGGCGCGGGGTGTCGAAGTCGGCGAGCAGCTTGCGCGAGGCCGCGACCCCGTCCCGGGTGTAGGACTCCCCCGCGCCGTCCAGGGCCTCGCGCTGCACCCGGAACCCGGTGGGCCGCCCGGAGAGCTCCTCGATGGCGGCATATGGCATGTCCCGCTCCCGGCAGGCGCGCTCGAGCGCGGACTCGGCGCGCAGGTAGCGGGCGTGGGCGGGGAGCAGCCGGTCCGGAATCTGCTCGAACGTGTAGCCGTAGGTGGGGAAGAACGTGCAGGTGAGTTCCGGATGGCCGTTCTCGCAGTGGTAGCACTCGCGGTTGTTCTCCATCACCAGCTTCCAGTTGCCCCGCTCCACGAGGTCCTCCTGGGCGGCGACCTTGGTGCGGCGCAGCTGGTGGGGCCGCAGGTACGGCTCCAGGCGACCGGCCACGTCGTCGAAGTCCGACGGCGGCTCGTCGGCGAGGCAGATGAACAGCAGCCCGCTGACGCTGCGCACGTGCACGGGCTTGAGGCCGAAGCAGGTCGGGTCGAAGCCGGCCGGTTGGTCACCGGCGTGCCGCAGGCTGCCGTCGGTGCCGTAGGTCCACTGGTGGTAGCCACAGACGATGTTGCCGACCGAGCCCTTCGGCTCGGTGAGCACCCGCGACCCACGGTGTCGGCAGACGTTGTGCAGGGCGCGGACCCGGCCGTCGTCGCCGCGCACGAGGATGACGGACCGGTTGCCGAGCTCGATGGTGACGAAGTCACCCGGCTCGCGGACCTCGGCCTCCGTGGCCACGAAGATCCACGAGCGGGCGAAGACCGCCGCCACGTCCAGGTCGAAGAACTCGGGGCTGGTGTAGAACGGCGCCTCCAGCGAGCGTCCGGGGACGCGGCGGGCGACGAGCTGGGCCGGGCCGTCGGCGAGCGGCACGGGAACGGTGTCGAGGGACGAGGGAACGAGCGTGGTCATGCGCTGCTCCTGCACGCGGGCGGACATGGTGGTCGAAGCGACACCGCCAGTTTCCGTCCGGCGATTCCTGAACGGAAGCGAACGTTTTGCCACGATGCCGTGCAAAATCATTGGATGATCGACCACCGGTTGCACGTCCTGCGCATGGTCGCCTCGCACGGTACCGTGACCGCCGCCGCGCGTGCGCTCAGCTACACCCCCTCGGCCGTCTCCCACCAGCTGCGCAGCCTCGCCCAGGAGCTCGGGGTGCCGTTGCTCGTCCAGCAGGGACGCGGGATCCGGCTCACCCCCGCGGCGCGGGTCCTGCTCGCGCACGCCGACGAGCTGTATGCCCGGTGGGAGCAGATCCGCGCCGAGGTCGCCCAGGCCGGTGGTGAGGGCATGGGGACCCTTCGGCTGTCTGGCTTCTCGACGGCTGCGGCGGCACTGCTCCCCCGCGTCGCCGCCCAGGTCCACGGCGCCCACCCGGGGTGGGCCGTGCGGATCATCGAGGCCGACCCCGAGGAGTGCTTCGACCTGCTGCTGGCCGATGAGGCCGACGTCGCCGTCGTGGTGGCGACGGCCTCGTTGCCGCCGAGCATCGATCCACGCTTCGCACAGCGGCCGCTGCTGGAGGACCCGTTGGACCTGCTCGTGCATGCCGGGCACCGCCTGGCGGCCCAGCCGTCGGTGCACCTCGCCGACACTGCCGGCGAACCCTGGATCATGGACCGGCCCGGCAAGCCGTACCACCAGCTGGTCCTGACGGCTTGTGCGGCAGCGGGTTTCACCCCCGCGGTCGCCCACCAGGCGGCCGAGTGGGACACCGGCGCGGCGCTCGTGGCGGCAGGCCTTGGCGTCGCGCTCGTGCCGCGGCTCGCCCGGCTCCCCGCCGGCTACGACATCGCGCGGGTGCCCCTGCGCGGCGACCCCACGCCGTCCCGGCACATCCTCACCAGCGTCCGGCGAGGCAGTGACGCCCAGCCCGCGATCGCCACCGCCCTCAGCGCGCTGGAGGAGCTGGCGGCCCGCGCCCGGGAGGCGAACCGGGCGACGGCGGTCAGCGGCTGAGCAGCACGACGGTCAGCGGCTGAGCACCCCGGCGCGCCGGCACCGCTCGACGACGACCTCGAGGGGCACCTCGTGGCTCACGTGCCCATGGTGCCCTCGGGTGGTGTGCGCCCGGAAGAGCGAGTTGAGGACGGCTTCCTCGACCGCCTCGAGCGCCGCCCGGAAGAGCGGGTCCAGGTCCTCGTCGCGCACCTGCGAAGGCTCGGTCGAGGTCGCGAGGGCCACCGCGTAGTCCCCGCTGCCAGTGGCGTAGTCGGATCCCACCCGGGCGAGCCCGAACACGGCACGGCGCGCCAGTCGCCCGAGCTGGCGCCCGTCCAACGGGGCGTCCACCGCGACGACGACCATGCAGGAGTTGCCGTCGGGGTGTGGCGTCGGGTGCGCCAACACCTCGTCGGCCGGCACCGGGACCCCGAGGACGGTGAGCGTGCCCGAGAAGTTGGTCTGGACCAGGACACCGAGCGTGGTCAGGCCGACGCCGCCGAGCTCGACGACCCGCGAGGCGCTGCCGATGCCGCCCTTGAAGCCCAGCGCGACGGTGCCGGTTCCCGCGCCGACGCAGCCCTCGGCGACCGGCCCCGAGCCGGCCGAGCGGATCGCGGCGAGGACGTGGTCCTCGGTGACCGGGCGTCTCCGGATGTCGGACAGGAAGCCGTCGTTGGTCTCCCCGACGACCGGGTTGAGGGTGCGCACGTGGTGAGCTCCCGGCATACCGATCATGTGGGTGACCAGGGCGTCGGCGACACGGAAGGCGGACAGGGTGCCGGTCAGCAGCACCGGCGTCTCGATCTCCCCGAGCTCCAGGAGCTGGGTGGCGCCGATGAGCTTGCCGAAGCCGTTGCCCACGCACAGGCCCGCGCGAAGGCGCCCGTCCGGCCGGTCGACGGCCTCCGGCACCACGGCGGTGACGCCGGTGTGCAGGTCCCCGCCGTCGTCGACCGTGGTGTGCCCGACGCGCACGCCCGGCACGTCGGTCAGTGTGTTGGTCGGCCCGGCGGGCAGGGTGCCCGGCGCGATGCCGAGGTCGCGGGCGCGGGCCCGCGTCGAGGAGGGCCCTGGCGGGTCGGACGGCACGGCGGCCGCTACTGGCCCATCGCGTGCACGCCGCCGTCGACGTGCACGATCTCGCCGGTCGTGGCGGGGAACCAGTCGGACAGCAGCGCGGCGCAGGCCCGGGCCGGGGGCACCGGGTCCTTGACGTCCCAGCCGAGGGGGGCGCGCTCGTTCCACGTGTTCTCGAACTGCTCGAACCCCGGGATCGACTTGGCCGCCGTCGTCCGCACGGGGCCGGCGGAGACCAGGTTGCACCGGATCTGCTTCGACCCGAGGTCACGGGCGAGGTAGCGGCTCGTCGACTCGAAGGCCGCCTTGGCGACGCCCATCCAGTCGTAGACCGGCCACGCGAACTTCGCGTCGAAGGTGAGGCCCACGACGCTGCCGCCTGCGGACATCAGCGGCAGGCTGGCCGTCGCCAGCGCCTTCAGGGAGTAGGCCGACGCGTGCAGTGCCTGGGACACGTCCTCCCAGGTGGCCTCCATGAAGTTGAAGGCACCCTGCGGTGCGAAGCCGATGGAGTGCAGCACCCCGTCCAGACCGTCGAGGTGCTCGCGGGCACGGTCGGCGAGGGTGTCCAGGTGCTCCTGGTTGGTCACGTCCAGCTCGATGACCGGCGGCGTCTCGGGGAGCCGCTTGGCGATCGTCTGGGTGATCTTCATGGTGCGACCGAAGGAGGTCAGCACCACCTGCGCGCCCTCCTCCTGGGCGATCTTCGCCACGTGGAAGGCGATCGAGGAGTCCATGAGAACCCCCGTGATGAGCAGCTTCTTGCCGTCGAGCAGAGCCATGAACTTCCTTTCCGCGTGATGGTTTCCGGGTGCCGGCCGTCGTCAGTGGCCCATGCCCAGGCCGCCGTCGACCGGGATGACCGCACCGGAGATGTAGGCGGCGTCGTCGGAGGCGACGAACCGCACCACCCGGGCCACCTCCTCGGGCTCGGCGAACCGGCCCGCCGGGATGGTGGCGAGGTACTGCTTCTGCCGGTCCTCGGGCAGCTCGCGGGTCATCTCGGTGTCGATGAAGCCCGGCGCGACGACGTTGGCGGTGATCCCGCGGCCGCCGAGCTCGCGGGTGATGGCCCTGGCCAGGCCGACGAGACCGGCCTTGCTCGCCGCGTAGTTCGTCTGCCCCGGTGAGCCGTAGAGCCCGACGACGCTCGAGATGAGGACGATCCGGCCCTTGCGGAGGCGGATCATGCCCTTGCTGGCGCGGCGGGCACAGCGGAATGCGCCCGCGAGGTTGGTGTTGATGACCTGGTCGAACTCCTCGTCGGTCATCCGCATCAGCAGGGTGTCCCGGTTGATGCCGGCGTTGGCGATGACGACCTCGATCGGGCCGCCGAGCAGCTCCTCGGCCTCGCTGAACGCCTGGTCCACCGACGTGGTGTCCCCGACGTCGCACTTCACCGCCTGCAGTCCCTCGACCTCGTCCCCCTTGCGGTGCGCGATGACGACGTGGTCGCCGGCCTCGGCGAACGCCTTGGCCGTGGCCAGCCCGATCCCCCGGTTGCCTCCGGTCACGAGCACGTTGCGGGCTGTCATCGGTCCTCCGTCGGTCGGTCGGCGTCGCGTCGGTCGCGCAGGAGCCGGCCTCCCGGTCCGGGACGGCAGGTGCCGCGCTGCACCCGGACGCTATCCGACGACCGGCCGGTATGCCGAGAGCCTCCTCCCGCAGGCACCTCTCGTCGGCGCTCCGGGCGCGCCTCGACGTCGTTCCGGGCGGGTCGGCACCCCGCCGGGTGGGGGTCGCGGCACCTGGGTGACGGTGACCGGCATACCGCCGCTCCCCGCGTCGCGGCACCTGGGTGACGGTCACCGGCCATACCGCTCTCGACCGGCGGTGGGTGCGCGCCTGCCCGGGGTCGAACCGGGGCCTATCGTGGAGGTGTGAACAAGTCGCCACACGGGCACCGGGGGGCCATCCACTCGGTGACGAACGCCCCGATCTCCCCGCGTGACGACCAACACGACCGGATGGTCAGGTACTTCACCTCGATGGCCATTCGGACGCTGTGCTTCGTGCTGGCGTTCGTGTTCATCTACTACCTGCACTGGATGATCATCGGCTGGATCTGCGCCGTGGGCGCGCTGATCCTTCCCTACATCGCGGTCGTCATGGCGAACGCCACCCGAGGCCGCGGGGTCCGCCAGGCCTCGCCGCTGACGCCGTCCGGCAAGTCGCGCCGGCAGCTCGACGACGGGGCGCCGACCGAGGCTCAGGCCGGCGGGCCGTCCGGGGGGCAGTCCGGTGATCCGCAGTCCGGTCCGTGGAACGGGGGCCCGCGGCGTGGCGAGGGGCCAGGTACGCCCGGGCAGGGGGGACCGCAGGCCCAGCAACGTCCGCCTCATCCCTCCAACCCGCGGTGAGCTTCCCCTTCCCGCCCCCGTCGTCCGGTGCGTTCGATCCGTCCGCGTCGTCCGGGACGTTCGCGTCGGCGGGCTCGGCCGGACCAGAGGGTCTGGTCTGCAGCGCGAAGGGGTGCCGCGCGCAGGCCCGGCACGCACTCCTGTGGAACAACCCCAAGCTGCACGACGCGGACCGCCGGAAGGTGTGGCTGGCCTGCGAAGAGCACCTCACCTATCTGTCGGACTTCCTGTCACTGCGGGGCTTCCTGAAGGACGTCATCCCGCCCGAGGAGCTCACCGACGCCCACGGGTAGCGTGGACGCACCCCGCCGATGTGACTGATGGGGGCGGCCGGTCCTGCGTCGGCGCAGTCTCGCCGGGCGCGCCCGGGCTCCGAGCCACGTGGCCACGTATCCCCCAGTCACAAGTCGTGCGTCCTCTCTCTCCGCGGATTCGTGGCCCGCTGGGGATGAGGGGTTGTGGTGGTCGTCCACGCCTGCTAGGCTTCGAACATCAGTTCGGATCGCGTGGGGTTGCGAGAGTTTCAGAGTCAGATGGGGACGCGGTCTGAGACCCCGGGTGCGCTGGCCCGGTGGGTGATCGCAACCGTGGGGGCATCTGGTGGA
>NZ_DASSTI010000059.1:0-37073 GCF_035708005.1 Segeticoccus sp.
TGTCCGGCAGCTGCCGGCCGGTGATGTAGCGGTCGGACAGCGTCGCGGCCGCGACCAGCGCGCTGTCGGCGATGGCGACCTTGTGGTGCGCCTCGTAGCGCTCCTTCAGGCCGCGCAGGATGCCGATCGTGTCCTCCACGCTCGGCTCGCCGACGAACACCTGTTGGAACCGGCGCTCGAGCGCGGCGTCCTTCTCGATGTGCTGGCGGTACTCATCCAGGGTGGTCGCGCCGACCAGGCGCAGCTCACCGCGCGCCAGCATCGGCTTGAGCATGTTCCCGGCGTCCATGGCGCCTTCGCCGGTCGCGCCCGCGCCCACCACGGTGTGCAGCTCGTCGATGAAGGTGACGACCTCGCCCTCAGAATTCTTGATCTCCTCGAGCACGGCCTTCAGCCGCTCCTCGAACTCCCCGCGGTACTTCGCCCCGGCGACCATCGCGCCGAGGTCGAGCGCGATGAGCTTCTTGTCGCGCAGGGACTCCGGCACGTCGCCGGCCACGATCCGCTGGGCGAGGCCCTCGACGACGGCCGTCTTGCCGACGCCGGGCTCACCGATGAGGACCGGGTTGTTCTTGGTGCGGCGCGACAGCACCTGCACCACGCGGCGGATCTCGGAGTCGCGGCCGATCACCGGGTCGAGCTTGCCCTCACGGGCGGCCTTGGTGAGGTCGGTGCCGTACTTCTCCAAGGCGTCGTAGGTCGCCTCCGGGTCGGCGGTGTTCACCGTGGCGCCTCCTCGGATCTTCGGGATCTCGGCGGCGATGGCGTCAGCGGCCAACCCGAAGCTCCCGGTGCGCGCGAGGGCCTCGAGCAGGTGGTCGGTGGAGACGAAGGTGTCGCCCATCGACTGCATGAACTGCCGGGCCTGCTCCAGGACCGCCAGGCTCTGCCGCGACAGGTTCGGCGCGCCGACGGTCGACCCCGACGTGGTCGGCAGCGCCTTCAGCGCACGCTCTGCCGCCAAACGGGCCTCCTGCGCGGAGGACCCGACCGCGTCGAGCAGCGGCCCGGTGGTGGTGTCGGTCTGCTCGGTCAACGCGAGCAGCAGGTGCGCCGGCTCCACTTGGGGATGGCCGGACGTGGCAGCAGAACGCACGGCGGCCGACAGTGCCTCCTGCGCCTTGGTGGTCAGTTGCAGGTCCACAGATCACTCCTCGGGTGCGGGGCGGCCCGTCCGGGCGCGCCACGCTCTCGGTTGACGATTGTTCACCCAAGTCAACCTCGGCAAACTTGAGCGTATTCCGCTCAACCTTGGGTGGACAACGGCGCGTGCCCGCCCGTGGCGGAGAGAATCTCCTCGGCGAGCGTGCGCGCCAGTGCGAGGCGGTGGTCGTCATGGTCGATGCCGCGGTGGGCCAGAGCCCCCTCGAGGATGAGGAACAGGTGCTCGGCGACGCCCTCGGGGTCCGCCAGGTCCGGCCGATCCACGCGCACGAGCTCGGCCAGCAGGCCGCGGATCGCGCGCTTGTGGGCCGCGATAACCGCGAAGCCCGGGTGCTCCGCGGGCAGCTCCCCGGCCCCGTTGATGAAGGCGCACCCGCGATGGATTCCGAGCGGGCTGTCCCTGTAGGCGTCGAACACCGCCAGGGCCCTGGGCGCTGGCCCTCCGGCGAGGCGTTCCTGCAGGTGGTCCCACCAGATGTCGTGGCGGTGCTGCAGGTAGGCCGCCACGAGGGCGTCCTTGGAGCCGAACCGGTCGTAGAGCGTCCGCTTGGTGACCCCGGACTCGGACGCGATCGTGTCGACCCCGACGGCATGGATGCCGCGCTCGTAGAACAACTCGGACGCTACCTCCAGGATCGTGCGGGCCCGCGGCGTCAGGTCGGCAACGCGTGGTGCACCAGACATTCATTTTCCCTTGTGATTCACAGACCTGTGTACCTACCATGAAGGTGCCAACTTCACAGGTCAGTGTAGGAGCGTCAGATGCGATCGGGAACAGGTCGAGTCGCCCGCCAGGCGCGTCAGCTGGTGCGTCGATGGGATCCCGCTCACGTGGGCCGTTTCACGCATGTGCAGTCCGCCGGCCCTGGCCGCACCGGGGCGTCGGCCGTCCGGCGGGACGGTGGTCCCGCGCAGGCCGGGCGCTGGGTGTGGATCCCCGAGCAGTCGCGAACCGACGGTCGCTGAGCGCCAGCCTGCCGCGAAGCCACTCAACTCGCGCATGCGGTAGGGGCCGCGCGACGCAGGGCGCGGTCGACCAGCCGCACGGTCGCCAGCGGGAGGAGGACGATCGCGACGAAGACGCCGGTGGTCGCCGCCACCGCGGTGACCTGCCGGACCGTCGTGAACAGCGACAGACCACTGAGGTCCTGCGCCAGCTCCGGGAGCGCGCCGGCGCCGAGGAGCAGCGCGCCGAGCACGGGCAGGACCCACCGGCTTCGGTTCCTGACGCAGGCCGCCACCGTCGCGCCCGGGAGCACCGCGAGGACGAAGGCCACGCAGATGGCCAGCGTCCCCGCGACGGAGAAGCCGGTCGGGGTCGCGGACGCGACTGCAACCACCCGCATGAAGACGCGGGCGACGAGGCCGAGGGCTACCCCCGCGACCAGTCCCGCCAGCAGCCCAGCGCCGATCCTGCCGACCATCGCCCACCTTCCCCGAGGACACCCGAAGTGACGATCGTAGGGACAGCGGCATCAGGCAGGCGCGGAAATCAGCCCTTGAGCTCGATCTCGACGAAGGTCAGCGCCGCCTCGCCGGCGTTGACCACCTCGTGCGTGCTGCCGGCCGCACGGGCATACGACTCACCACTGCGCAGCTCGGAGTACGAGGTCTCGCCGTCGGCCGTGGTGATCTGCGTGCGGCCGTCGATGACGGGCACGACGACGTACGGGTACTCGTGCCGGTGGCGTCCGGTCGTGGCCCCCGGCTCGAAGTCCCAGCGGGTGACCCGCACCCGGTCGTCGTCCACCTGCACCGTCGGGCGTGCGTCGCTCATCGTGACCTCCGTGTCAGTGGTTGCCCCACCCTCTCAGGGGCGCGCTGGTCACGCCGCGAGCAGGTCGTCGAGCCCGGGCGCAGGGCGACAGCTCGTGGTCGACGAAGGCGGCCGGGTGGCTCGGTCGGCCCCAGATCTTCTCAAGCTGGCGCGGGTCGGCATACACCTGCCACACCCGCCTCAGCGGAGCGGCGAACTCGACGGCCATGGAGGACCTCACGGCAGCGGGGTGCCCTGGTGGTGGACCAGACGCCAGCCGTCTGGTCCCCGGCGCCACAACGACGAGCGCCGCGCGCGTCGACCACCGCGGGCGGAGTCCCACCAGGCCATGACGTAGCCGTCGCCGAGGACCCGGCCGTGCAAGTCGTGCACCTCGATGGGCGGCGCGTCGTTCTCCCCGCGTAGCAGCTCCAGCGTATGGACGCGGTTCCAGGTGCGGCCGGAGGCACCGATCTCGAGGAAGTCGTCGGCCAGCAGCGCCCGCACCCGCGCCGGGTCGCGACGGCAGTCAGCCGTCTGCAGCTCGCGCTCGAGCGCCAAGACTTCCGCGACGTCCGCCTCGGCGGTCATCGACCGGCCGTCTGACCGCGCCCTCGCGCGGCGTCTGCGAGGTGCTGCGCCAGGAAGTCCTCCCACGTGCGGGTGCCCAGCGCGTTCAACGGCGTGAGGTTGGCGCCGCCGCGGATCGCCCGGGCGGCGTCGCCCGGCACCCGGACCGACACCAACGGTCGGCGTCGGTGCGTGGCGGCAAGGTAGCTGCTGACCAGCTCCGCGAAGGTGTAGATGGTCGGCCCACCAAGCTCGGCAACCATGCCCGCCGGCGACCCCAGGGACAGCTCGACGAGCCGGGCGGCCACGTCGCCGGTGTCGACCGGCTGGAACCGGAAACCCGAGAAGACCGGCACGACAGGCAGTTTCGCCAGCCCCCGGACCGTCATGAGGAACAGGTCGTGGAACTGCGTCGCCCGCAGGGTGGTCCACGGCAACCCCGACCCGAACACGACCTGCTCGGCGGCCCGCTTCGAGGCGAAGTAGCCGAAGGCGGCGCGGTCCACGCGTCCGGTGACCGGGATGCGCTCGGCGCCCACGACGGAGATGAAGACCAGGTGCGGCCGTCCCGCCCCGGTCGCCGCATCCACCAGGTGTCGCGCCTTCACGTCGTCGCCCCGGGCGGTGCCCGCGCAGTGGATGATCGTCTCCACGCCGTCCACCGCGGCGGCCACCCCCTCGCCGCTGGACAGGTCACCGACGACCTGCTCCACGCCCTCGGCACTCGGGTGGGGACGCCGGCTGAGGACGCGCACGTCATACCCCTTCTGCCGCAGCAGGGGCAGGACCAGGCGTCCGAGGGTCCCGGTGCCTCCGGTGAGCAGGATCGGTGCCGTCATGACCATCTCCTCGGCTACAGCCGGCGCAGTCGCCGGCTCCTATCATGGAGTGTCCGGATGGAGGACGCCGCAGCGCCTGGGGAGCTGACCTGGCGGTCGGCTGCCCCTCGCCGAAATCCGCTCGCCTGCCGGTGCCTCGTTCGGCACACTGGTCGGCCATGACTGCTCGCATCATGAACACCTGCGTGGACTGCTCCGACCCCTATGCCCTGGCCCAGTTCTGGAGCCAGGTGCTCGACATCCCGATGGATCCGGAGGACACGCCCGACGCCGACGAGACCGGCTTCGAGGTCGGCCCGGGACAGGCGCTGCTCTTCCAAAGGGTCCCCGAGCCCAAGACCGTCAAGAATCGCCTGCACCTGTGCCTGGAACCGCAACAGCCGCGGGAGGCCGAGGTCGAGCGGCTGCTCGGCCTGGGCGCCACGCTGTATGACGACCGCCGGAACCCGGACGGCACCGGGTGGGCCGTCCTGCGCGACCCCGAGGGCAACGAGTTCTGCGTGCTGCGCAGCGCCAAGGAGCGGGCGGCCACGTCCTGACGGGGAACCGCACCACCGGGCGAGCCGGCCTCAGTCGCCGAGCACCCGGACCGGCGCCCCGTCCAGCCACGCGCGGATGTCCTCCACCGCGCCGGTGAAGTATGCCGTGTAGCTCCCCTCGGTCACGTAGCCCACGTGCGGCGTGAGCACGGTCCGGGGAGCGCGACGGAGGGGGTGGTCCGCTGGGAGCGGCTCCACGCCGTACACGTCGAGGGCCGCGGCACCCAGCCGACCCGACTCGAGGGCCGCCACGAGCGCGTCCTCGTCCACCAGCGGGCCGCGAGAGGTGTTGACCAGCAACGCGTTCGGCTTCATCAGGCCGAGCTCGCGCTCGCCCACGATGCCGAGCGTCCGATCGCTGAGGCGCAGGTGCAGCGTCACGATGTCCGCGGTGGCGAACAGCGTGTCCTTGTCGACCCGCTCCACACCCTGCTCGGCCGCCGCCTCGGTGGCGAGGTTCTGGCTCCAGGCGATGACGCGCATGTCGAAGGCCCGCGCGACCCGCGCCACCCGGGATCCGAGCCGGCCCAGTCCCACCACGCCGAGGGTGCGGCCCGCGAGGTCGCCGCCGACCGTGGCCTGCCAGCCACCAGCGCGAAGGAGCGCGTCCTCGGTGGGGACGTGCCGGAGGGCGGAGAGCAGCAGCGCCCAGGTGTGCTCGGCGGCCGCGGTCGCGAGCTGGCCCGTGCCGCAGACGGTGATGCCGCGTTCCCTGGCGGCGGTCAGGTCGATGGAGGCGTTCTTCGTCCCCGTCGTCACGAGCAGCCTCAGGCCGGGCAGCCGGTCGAGCAGCTCCGCGGGGAACGGCGTGCGCTCGCGCATGGCGACGACGACGTCGGCGCCGGACAGCAGCGCGACGAGCTCGTCAGCGTCCGTGTGGTGCTCGTGGTCGAAGCGGACGTGCACGTCCGCCCCGAGGCTGGACCAGTCGGCATACTCCGAGGCCACGTCCTGGTAGTCATCCAACACCACGACCTGCGTCACGCCGCTCTCCTCCACTCCCGGTCCCACCCCAGCGTCCCACCGTGACGGCATACGGTGGCTGCATGGTGGCCACCGCTGACGCATTCCTCGAGCTGCACACCCCGGGCACGCCGCTGCTGCTGCCGAACGCCTGGGACGTCGGCTCCGCCAAGGTGCTCGCCTCGCTCGGCTTCCGCGCCCTGGCCACCACCAGTAGCGGGTATGCCGCCACGCTGGGTCGCCTCGACAACTCGGTCAGCCGTGCGGAGGCGTTGGCACACGCCGCCGAGCTCGGTGCGGCCACCGGGCTGCCCATCAACGCGGACCTCGAGAACTGCTACGCCGACGAGCCCGAGGGCGTCGCCGAGACGATCCGCCTGGCGGCCGAGCGGGGCATCGCGGGCGCGTCGGTCGAGGACTACACCGGGGACCCGTCCCGGCCGATGTACGAGTTCGATTTCGCGGTCGAGCGGGTCCGGGCCGCCGTGGAGACCGCCCATGCCGGGCCGCGCCGGCTGGTGCTGGTCGCGCGCGCGGACAACGGGTTCCACGGCATCGACGACCTCGACGACACGATCCGGCGGCTGCAGGCCTACCAGGAGGCGGGCGCCGACGTGCTCTACGCGCCCGGGCCGACGGACGCCGAGGACATCCGCCGGATCGTGGAGTCGGTGGACCGCCCGGTCAACGTGCTCGCCCGACCGGGGACCCCCTCGGTCGCCGAGCTGGCCGAGCTCGGCGTGGCCCGGATCTCCGTGGGCGGGTCGTTCGCCTTCGCGGCCCTCGGGGCGCTGGTCGACGCCGCCACCGAGCTGCGCGACCACGGCACCTACGGCTACGCCGCCCGGTCGGCGGTCGGCGGGCAGGCCGCGCGGCAGGCCTTTTCCGCCCCGGAGGCTGCAGCACAGGGCTAGAGTCACGACCCATCGAGGCGAGCCGAGGAGGGGGCATGGGTCGCGCGCAAGGATGGTTCAGCTACGGACCGGCACCGAGCAGGATGCCTCGCGCCTACGCGTCCTACACCGAGCTGTCGTCCCCGACCGAACCGCCGCAGCGCGAGGGCCCGGAGCTGGCGGACCTCCGCCGGCTCGTCCGCCGTGCGGTGCGGGGCACCGTCTCCTACGCCCGAGCGCCCGAGCGTCCGACACTCGGCTCCATCCTCACCGACCACCTGGGCCTCGGGGGCGCCAGCGGCGGAGCCGTCGAGGCGGTGCCGGTCAGCGCCCGGGAGTGGGCGGCATACGAGCACGTCAACGTGCAGGTGGGGCTGGACGCCTGGCTCGCCGAGCACGAGGGTGCGGTCCGGACCGTGGGCGTGGTCGGCTTCCAGCACCGGGACTTCGGGCTCGCCGAGCTGCTCACCTCGCAGGACGGCTACGGGCTCGGGCCCGGGAGCGTCGCGCGGGTGGCGTTGCCGAGCGGGCCGGGTGGGCAGACGGTCTCGTGCGTGCGGTGCGCCCTGTTCCTGCTCACCGAGGAGCACCGGCGCACCGCGCTGCTGTTGCGTGGCGGCGACTCCGAGATGGGGCGACCCTCGATCACCCTCGAGGCGGCCAGCACCGATCCGGACGCCGGGGAGGAGACGCTGGCCGAGCTGGACCGACTCGTCAACCAGCACAACGTCTTCCGCCGGCAGGTGCTCTCGTTCGGCGGTGACGTCTTCGGTCCGGCGTCGATCCTGCACTTCCACGAGCGGCCGACGACCACCCGACGTGACCTGGTGCTCGACGCCGCGACGATCGGTGCCATCGAGCAGCAGGTGGTCGGGGTGGCGCGGCACCGGCAGCGGCTGCTTGGCGCCGGCCAGCACCTCAAGCGCGGCATCCTGCTCTACGGGCCTCCCGGGGTCGGCAAGACGCACACCGTGCGCTACCTGACCAGCACCTTGGGCGACACCACGGTCATCCAGGTGACCGGCGAGGCGCTGCAGCTGATCCGGCAGGCCTGTCAGGTGGCGCGGTCGCTGCAGCCGTCCCTCGTCGTCGTCGAGGATGTCGACCTCATCGCCGAGGAACGCGGCATGGAGCCAGGCATGCACCCACTGCTCTTCCAGCTGCTCAACGAGATGGACGGGCTCGAGGAGGATGCCGACGTCGCCTTCGTGCTCACCACCAACCGCGCCGACCTGCTCGAACCCGCGCTGGCGGCCCGCCCCGGAAGGGTGGACCAGGCCGTGGAGCTGAGACTGCCGGACCGCGCGGCCCGGCGGCAGCTGTTCGACCTCTACCGCGGCGACCTGCAGCTCGACCTGCCCGAGGCCGAGCTCGAGGCGGCCCTCGAGCGGTGCGCCGGGGTGACCGCCTCCTTCCTCAAGGAGCTGCTGCGCCGCACGGCCCTGCACGCCGCCGAGCGGTCGTCCGGCGACGGTTCCCTGACGGTCACCGGGCCGGACCTCACGGCAGCCCTCGACGAGCTGCTGGACAGCCGCAACCGGATGACGCGGGCGCTGCTCGGCTCGGCTGGCGCCGACCCGTCCGAGGCCGGCGGCGGTCCCGAGGACCGGACGGGGCCCGTGTGAGCGCAACCTGGTTGTTCAGGATTTGGTAAGGAGGGTTGCGCGGCAGCCGTCACCTCCGCCACGGTGCGGTCTAGACCACTAGCCCGTATGCCGTCCCGGGAGCTCCCATGCGCCGTCGCCCCGCCACCTTGGCCGCCCTGGCGGTCTCCGCCGGACTCGCCTTCCTGTCCGCCCCGACCGCCCTCGGGGCGCCGGCGCTGTCGATGGGAGCATCCACCTCGGCCTCGTCGGCGAGGTCCGGCTCGGCGGCCGCTGCTGCCGGCTCTGCCGCCGCGCCCACCGCGCACCCCTTCCCCGGCAACGACGGGCGCGCTCACCGGGTGAGCTGGGACGCGAAGTCGCTCGAGGTCGACGGCCAGCGCCTCGACCTGGTCTCCGGGGAGCTGCACTACTGGCGCCTGCCGAGCCCGGACCAGTGGCGCGACGTGCTGCAGAAGATGAAGGCCAACGGCTTCAACGCCGTCTCGCTCTACTTCTTCTGGGGCTACCACTCCAGCCGCCCCGGGCACTACGACTTCACCGGCATCCGCGACGTCGACCGGCTGCTGACGATGGCCGCGCAGGAGGGCCTCTACGTCATCGCCCGGCCGGGGCCGTACGTCAATGCCGAGGCGAGCATGGGCGGTCTGGCCGCCTACACCGCGAACTTCGGGGGCCCGTCCCGCAGCACCGACCCGCAGAACCTGCGCGCCGACCTCGAGTGGCTGGCGGCGATCAACCAGGTCATCGCCCGCCACCAGGTCACCGACGGTGGCGGCAGCGTGCTCGCCTACCAGGTCGAGAACGAGCAGATCAACCACTCGCAGGCCAACATCGACTACATCGAACGCCTGCAGCAGGCGGTCAAGGACGACGGCATCACGGTCCCGCTGTTCCACAACGACTGGGGTGACGGACACGGCTGGAACGCTCCCGGCAAGCCGGGCGGCTCCCAGCTCGACCTCTACGCGTTCGACACCTACCCGCTCGGGTTCGACTGCGCCGGGGGCCGCGGGCGCCTGTCGGACTACGAGCAGCGGATCCGCTCCTACTCCCCGAACACGCCGGTGTTCATCGCCGAGGGACAGGGCGGCGCCTTCACCGCCTGGGGCCGAAACTTCCAGACCAGCCACTGCGCCGACTTCGTCGACGGGCCGTTCACCCGGCAGTTCGAGGCCAACAACCTCGCCAACGGCGCCACGATGGTCAACACCTACATGGAGTTCGGGGGCACCAACTGGGGCTGGACCGGCGACCCTGGCAGCGGGTTCACCTCCTACGACTACGGCGCGCCGATCGCCGAGGACCGCACGATGCGACCGAAGCTCGCCGTGCAGAAGGAGTACAACTACCTCAAGGGATCCGTCACGCCGATCGCGTCCGCCACCGCGGTGGAGCCACCCCGGGTCACGGCGACCGGTGGCGCGGTCGAGGCGAACCAGCGCCTGTCCACCGAACACGCCGACACGCAGTCCGTCTCGGGCAACGGGACCCGGATCATCACGCTGCGCCATGCGAACTCGAACGACACCAGCATGTCGCACGTCACCTTCCCCCTCGATTTGGCGACGCAGCCCACGCCGCCCGAGGCTCCGTCATACCGGTGGAACGACTCGGACGTGAAGGCGATCTCCTACTCCGGCAACTGGACCCACGCCAGCGGTGAGTCATGGACCAGCGGCGACTACCAGGACGACGAGACGTTCTCCGACCGCGCGGGCGACAGCCTCACCGTGACGTTCGACGGGCCGGTGATCCGCTGGATCGGCCCGGACAGCGGCAACCACGGGACCGCGGACGTCTACATCGACGGCACGAAGAAGGCCACCGTGGACAGCTACGCGTCGTCGGCCACCTTCCAGCAGGTCAAGTTCGAGGCCGATCACCTCGGGGACGGCCCGCACACGATGAAGATCGTCGTGACGGGGCAGAAGGGGACGCCGGCGTCGCAGGGCACGTTCGTCTCGGTCGATGGGATCGACACCGAGCCTACGGACCAGCCGGGGCCGCCACCCTCGGACTCGGCCTACCCACGGGTCCCCCAGCAGCCGGGCACCTCGATCACCATCGACGGTCGGGACGCCACCACCCTGGTCGCCGACTACGCCTTCGGTGGGCACCTCATGCCGTACTCGACCTCGCAGGTGCTCACCGAGCTGCCGGACCCCAGCCTGCTGGTGCTGACCGGCGAGGAGGGCACAGACGGGGAGACCGTGCTGCGCTACGACTCCCGGCCCACGGTGACGACCTTGGACGGGAACCCCGTGCAGGTCACCTGGGATGCCGCGCGCAAGGACCTGCGGCTGGACTACCAGCACACGGGCAGCCGGACCCTGCGCATCACCGGCGGCGGTATGCCGGAGCTCACCCTGCTCATCACCGACCGGGCAGCCGTCGCACATACCTGGCGGACGGACTCCCCCGCCGGCCCGGTGCTGGTCGTCGGTCCGGAGCTGGTCCGGTCGGCGGAGGTGCACGGAGCGAACCTGTTCCTCACCGGCGACACCCGCGCGGCGGGGCCGGTGCGGGTGTTCGTTCCGCAGGGGGTTTCGGCGATCCACTGGAACGACAAGACGATCGCGACCTCGGTCGACGCGGCGGGGGCCCTGGTGGGGTCGCTGCCCGGGCCCGGCGCGCAGCCGCTGCTGCCGACCCTGACCACGTGGCGGACGCACGCCTCCGACCCGGAGCGCCAGCCAGGGTTCGATGACTCGTCGTGGACGGTCGCCGACAAGACCCGCGTCCCGAACACCTGGCACGGTCCCGGCCGGTCGGCAGGCGTCGTGCTCGACGCCGAGGAGTACGGCTTCCTCGAGGGTGACGTCTGGTACCGCGGCCACTACACCCCCAGCAGGGAGGCGTCCTCGATCACCGTCGACGTCAAGACCGGTACGGCTGGGGACGCGCTGGTGTGGCTGAACGGCCACTACCTCGGTGCCCAGGGCGACGGCAGCCACGACTACGCGGTGCCCGCCGGCACGGCGCCGGCCGGGTCGCCCGCGGTGCTCTCGGTCCTCGTCCGCAACATGGGGCAGTACGAGGACTGGTCGGCCAACGGTCGCTCCAAGCACGGCCGCGGGCTCTTCGACGCGGCCATCCCGGGCTCCGGTGACGTCACGTGGCGGCTGCAGGGTGCCGCCGGCGGCGACCAGCCGGCCGACACCGCTCGCGGGCTCTACAACAACGGGGGGCTGTTCGGCGAGCGGCAGGGCTGGTCCCTGCCCGGCGCGCCGGACGGGTCGTGGTCACGGACGTCCTCGCTGACCAGCGACCGACCCGGCGTGCAGTGGTACCGCACCACCGTGCAGCTGCACCCGCAGCAGGGCGTCGACCGCCCGCTCGCCGTGCACGTCAGCGACGACAGCAACCGTGCGGAGCGCTACCGGATGCTGATCTTCGTCAACGGCTGGAACACCGGTCAGTACGTCAACAACGTCGGGCCGCAGGACGAGTTCGTCATCCCGAGCGGTTTCCTGAAGCCGGGGACCAACACCATCGCGCTCGCCGTCACCAGCGAGCAGGGCGGCGTCGGGCCGGAGTCGGTCTCGCTGGTCGACCACGGTGCCGTGCTCGGCGGGGTCCGGCAGGCGACGAACCCGGCCCCGGACTGGTCCGACCTGTTCGGCGGCTGACGTCGGGCAGCCCGCGCAAGGCACGGCATACCGCGACGTTTGCTCCTACGGTAGGGGCATGAGTGACGCTGTGCTGGAAGCTGTCGAGGGCGACATCACCACCCAGCAGGTGGACGCGATCGTCAACGCTGCCAACAGTTCCCTGCTCGGGGGCGGGGGCGTCGACGGGGCCATCCACGCCGCCGCCGGGCCGGCCCTGCTCGCCGAGTGCCGCGAGCTGCGCCAGACGCGGTATGCCGGGGGGCTGCCGGTCGGTGCTGCGGTCGCCACCGGCGCCGGGAACCTGCCTGCGACCTGGGTGATCCACACGGTCGGGCCGAACCGGCATGCGGGACAAACCGATCCGGGGCTGCTGGCCTCCTGCTTCCGCAGCTCGCTGGGCGAGGCGGGGCGGGTGGGGGCCCGCACGGTGGCGTTCCCGGCGATCAGCGCGGGGATCTACGGCTGGGACCGGCACGACGTCGCCGAGATCGCCGTGGCGACCACGCGGCGGGCGCTGGAGGCCGGGGTGGTGCCCACACCCGACGGCGAGGTCGACCTGTCCGGCATCGAGCTGGTGCGGTTCGTGCTGTTCGGGCGGTCCGTCTACGACGCGTTCCAGCGCCAGCTCACCTGACCGCTGGCCGTGCGCTGTTGCTGGGGGCCCGCCGCTCCTCACTGGGCCGTGCGCTGTTGCTGAGGGCCCGCCGCTCCGGGAGACCGCGATGCTTCAGCAACAGCGCGCTGGCGAGTGGCCCGCTGTGCGACCGGTGGGGTCAGACGACGCCCAGGGCGAGCATGGCGTCCGCGACCTGGATGAAGGCGGACGCATTGGCCCCGAGCACGAGGTTGCCAGGGGTTCCGTAGGCGTCGGCGGTCTCGGCGCAGCGGTCATAGATACTGCGCATGATCTCGGCGAGCCGCTGCTCGGTGTAGTCGAAGGTCCACGAGTCGCGTGAGGCGTTCTGCTGCATCTCCAACGCGCTGGTCGCGACACCGCCGGCGTTCGCGGCCTTGCCCGGGGCGAACAGGACACCGGCGTCGGTGAGCACCTTGACCGCCTCGGGCGTGGTGGGCATGTTGGCGCCCTCCCCCACGGCGCGGCAGCCGCCCTTGACGAGGAACTGCGCGTCCTCGGCATTGATCTCGTTCTGGGTCGCCGAGGGCAGCGCGACGTCGCACGGCACCTGCCAGATGCTGCCCTCGGTGGCGTACCGGGCGCTGGAACCGCGCAGCTCGGCATACTCCGAGATCCGCCCGCGACGCACCTCCTTGACCTCCTTGAGCAGGTTGAGGTCGATGCCGGTCTCCTCGACGACGTAGCCGCTGGAGTCCGAGCAGGCGATCACGGTGCCGCCGAGCTCGTGGACCTTCTCGATGGCGTAGATCGCCACGTTGCCTGAGCCGGAGACGATGACCTTGCTGCCGTCGAAGGAGTGGCCGTTGCCCCGCAGCATCTCGTCGACGAAGTACACGGTCCCGTAGCCGGTGGCCTCCTTGCGGACCTGGGAACCACCCCAGCCGAGGCCCTTGCCGGTGAGCACACCGGACTCGTAGCGGTTGGTGATCCGCTTGTACTGCCCGAAGAGGTAGCCGATCTCGCGACCCCCGACGCCGATGTCGCCGGCCGGGACGTCGGTGTACTCCCCCAGGTGGCGGTACAGCTCGTTCATGAACGACTGGCAGAACCGCATGATCTCAAGGTCCGAGCGGCCCTTGGGGTCGAAGTCCGAGCCGCCCTTCCCGCCGCCGATCGGCAGGCCGGTCAGCGCGTTCTTGAAAACCTGCTCGAAGCCGAGGAACTTGATGATGCCGAGGTAGACGCTCGGGTGGAAGCGCAAACCTCCCTTGAACGGGCCGAGCGCGGAGTTGAACTCCACGCGGAAGCCCCGGTTGATCTGGACGGTGCCGGCGTCGTCGACCCACGGGACGCGGAAGATGATCTGCCGCTCCGGCTCGCAGATGCGCTCGATGACGCGTGCGTCGGCATACTCCGGGTGCCGCGCGATCACGGCGCCGAGGCTGTCCAGGACCTCGCGCACCGCCTGGTGGAACTCCGTCTCGCCGGCGTTGCGGCGCAGGACCTCTTCATAGATCGGCTCGAGCGTCGGGTTGAGCGCAGCGGACACGTGTCACCTCCGGGCAGTTCATGGGGTCTTGCTTCGTCAGGCTAGCCCGCTCGTCCCAGAGGACGAGATGCGTGCCCGCCCAGCGGACAGCCCGGAGCCACCCGCCGCTCCCCCCTTGCCGTTGTTGCTGACGCCGGCGTGCTCCGGCCGACCGCGTTCGCTCAGCAACAAAGCGAGGTCGGGGCGGCAGGGGCCTTGCACTCGTAAAGGTGTAAGGGTGTAATTACTGCATGAACGAAATGCAGGCATGGCTCGCCGGGCGGTTGCCCGACGGCTGGTTCACCGAGGCGCCGACCGTGACGGTCGACCGGGACGAGATCCTGGTCGTGGGCCGGCTGGCCGAGCCCTCCACGGAGGCGCAGACGAGCCCCGAGACCGACACTCCCCAGGAGGCGACGGCGGCAGAGAGCCCCTCGGAGGGTTCCGCCGAGGCCGACCGGCAGGCCGCCCAGGCAGGCCGGATCAACCGGTTCCGCGAGGAGACCCGCGGCAAGCGGATGCGGATCGCCGACGAGGCCGAGGCCCGGTTCGGGCGCAAGGTGGCGTGGGGCGCGGCGTGCGGCGAGACCCGTCACGTCTTCACGAACCTGGCGGTGCCGGTGATGACCCGGCTGCGCCAGCCCGAGCGGCAGGTCCTCGACACGCTCATCGACGGTGGTGTCGCGCGCTCCAGGTCGGAGGCGCTGGCGTGGTGCGTCCGGCTCGTCGGGCAGCACGAGGATGAGTGGCTCACGCGGCTGCGCGAGGCGCTCGTCGGGGTGGCGGAGGCCCGCGAGGCGGGTCCGGCCGCCTGAGCCACGTCACCGGGCCCCGCCGGGTGACTGGACCGGGCCTGCGTCAGACGGTCACCGGTAGGAGCCCGGGCGCCAGAGCATCAGCGCACGCGACTCGGTGCGCTGCGGGCGCTCGCCCGCCCGCACGGCGACCACGTCTCCGGCCCGGCCCGCGGCGAAGACGCGCGCGCCGGTCTGCAGCGTCGCCTTGAGGTGGGCGTTCTCCTCGTCCAGCTCCCGCACCCGCGAGCGCAAGGCGCGCAACTGGTCCTCGAGCTCGAGGATCCGCTGGATGCCGGCCAGCGAGACGCCCTCCTCCTGGGAGAGGCGCTGCACCTGCCGGAGCAGGTCGACGTCGCGAGCCGAGTAGCGCCGGCCACCCCCGCTCGTGCGCGAGGGGGTGACCAGTCCGAGCCGGTCGTACTGTCGCAGGGTCTGGGCGTGCATGCCGGCTAGCTCCGCGGCGACGGAGATGACGAACACCGGGGTGTCGTCGTCGTGGCGGAAGCCGCCGGGTGTGGCCGACATCTACCTCACTCCCTCGCTCGCGCGAACAGCTCGGAGCGCGGGTCGACGCCGGCCTCCTCGGCCTGCAGCGTCTGGACCGCCTCCCGGGCCGTGTCCGACAGTCGTTGCGGGACAACGATCTTCACCTTGGCGAGCAGGTCGCCCGTCCCGTTCTTGGTCTGTATGCCGCGCCCCTTCAGCCGCAGCACGCGGCCGCTGGGTGTCCCCGCAGGCACCTTCACCTTGACCGGGTGCCCGGACAGGGTCGGCACCTCCACCGTGGTTCCGAGCGCCGCCTCGGCGAATGTCACCGGGAGGTCGACGGTGAGGTTGTTGCCGTCCCGGCCGAAGACCGGGTGCGGCTCCACGTGCACGGTCAGGATCATGTCGCCGCGGGGTGCTCCCGCGTCGCCCTGGTGGCCCTTCCCCCGCAGCCGGATCTTCTGGCCGTCCTTGACCCCCGCGGGGATCCGGGCAGTGATCCGCTGCCCGTCGGCGCCCTGCAGGGTGACGGTGTCACCCACGGTCGCCTGCCGGAAGCTCAGGCTCGTGCGCGCCGAGATGTCCTGTCCGGGGCGGGGTCCGCCGGGCGCGCCGAAGCCCCCGTAGCCGCGGCCCGCGCCGCCCCCGAACATGCCGCCGAGGATGTCCTCCAAGTCCGGTTGTGGTCCCCCGCCGCCGGTGTTGAAGCGCACGCGCCCTCCGCCGCCCTGGCCGAACAGGCCGCCGAAGAGGTCCTCGAACCCGGCGCCGGCACTCGCCCCGCCCGGCCCCCCGCCGGCGGTGAATCGGGCTCCGCCGTGGGCCATCTGGCGGATCGCGTCGTACTGGCGACGTTGCTCGGGATCGGAGAGGACGGCATACGCCTCGCCAATCTCCTTGAACCTCTGCTCGGCGGAGGCGTCCCCGGGCTTGGCGTCCGGGTGCCACTCACGCGCGAGCTTGCGGTAGGTCTTCTTGAGGGTCTTGTCGTCGACGTCGGGGGAGACACCGAGGACCTGGTAGAAGTCCTTCTCGAACCAGTCCTGGCTCGCCATTCAGCGTCTCCTTTGCCTGTGGTCTTTTGCGAATCTAGGGACTTTCCGGCCCGGGAACTCCCGAGATCTGCCGGGAACTCCCGAGATCGGCCGGGAACTCCCGAGATCGGCCGGAAAGGCCCTAGATTCGCGGGGTTGTCGTCAGCTCGGGTCGGCGACGGCGACGCGCGCCGGCCGGACGACCCGGTCGTTCATCTTGTAGCCCGGCTGCAGCACCTGCACGACGGTGGTCGTCTCGGTGCCCTCGGGCAGCTCGGCCTCGGTGTGCATCAGCGCCTCGTGGACGTTCGGGTCGAACGCCTCGCCCGCCTCGCCGTAGCGCTCCACGCCGTAGCGCTTCAGCGTCGCCTCGAGCTTGTCGGCGATCGCGGCGAACGGTCCCTCCTCGAGGTCCCCGTGCTGGCGCGCGAGGTGGATGTCGTCGAGCACCGGCAGCAGCGCCTCGACCACACCGCTCACCGCGAGGTCACGATGCAGCTCCCGGTCGCGGTCGACCCGCCGCTTGTAGTTGACGTACTCGGCGTTGAGCCGCTGCAGGTCACGCCGCAGGTCCTCGGCGAGCGTCGCGTCGGGGCTCGACTCCTCCGCCGGGCTCTCGGGCGTTGCTTCGGCACCGCTCGGCTCCGCCGGGTTCGCGGCCGGCTGGGCGGCCGGGTTCTCACCCGAGGAGCTGTATGCCGCCACGTCGCCTTCGCCGTCCGGCGCACCCGCCGTCGTGGCTCCGTCCGTCGTGGCTGCGGCCGTGGCACCGGTCGACGTCGCGGTCGACTCGTCCACGATCGAGCCCTCCTCGACGGGGCCGGTCTCGTCAGGAGCAGCCATCACTGCCTCCTCCTCGTTCGGGGTGGTCTCACTCGCGGGGACCCCGTCGGCACCGCGCACGGCGCCGGTCTCGGGGTCGATCCGTCGCTTGTCCTTGATCACCGGGCGCTGGGGGGCGGACTCCTCGTCCGCCCCCCGAGCGGCCCCGGTCCATCCGGTGTCGCGTTCGGTCACTTGGTGGACTGCTCGTCGTCGTCGATGACCTCGGCGTCGACCACGTCGTCCTGAGCCGAGCTCGACGAGCCCGTGGCACCGGCGTCGGGGCCAGCGGCACCCGCATCGGAGCCACCAGCGGCACCGGCACCTGCGCCCTCGGCCTGGGACGCGGCATACATCGCCGATCCCATCTTCTGGGAGGCCTCGGACAGCGTGGCCTGCTTGGCCTTGATGTCGTCGATGCTCGCGTTCGAGCCGTCCTTCAGGGCGTCCTTCAGGTCGGACAGGGCCGAGTCGACCTCGCCGCGGGCGTCAGCCGGCACCTTGTCGCCGCTGTCCGCGAGGAACTTCTCGGTCGAGTAGACGAGCTGCTCCGCGCTGTTGCGGGTCTCGGTGTCCTCGCGCCGCTGGCGGTCCTCCTCGGCGTGCGCCTCGGCCTCCTTGACCATGCGGTCGATCTCCTCCTTGGGCAGCGCGCTGCCGCCGGAGATGGTCATCGACTGCTCCTGGCCGGTGCCCTGGTCCTTGGCGGACACGTGCACGATGCCGTTGGCGTCGATGTCAAAGGTGACCTCGATCTTTGGCACCCCCCGGGGCGCCGGGGCGATGCCGGTCAGCTCGAAGTTGCCGAGCGGCTTGTTGTGCTGGGCGATCTCGCGCTCACCCTGGAAGACCTGGATGCCCACCGACGGCTGGTTGTCGTCCGCCGTGGTGAAGATCTCCGAGCGCTTCGTCGGGATCGCGGTGTTCCGCTCGATCAGCTTGGTCATGATGCCGCCCTTGGTCTCGATGCCGAGGGACAGCGGCGTCACGTCGATGAGCAGCACGTCCTTGCGCTCACCCTTGAGGACGCCGGCCTGCAAGGAGGCACCGACCGCGACCACCTCATCCGGGTTGACGCCCTTGTTGGGGTCCTTGCCGGTGAGCTCCTTCACGACCTGGCTGACGGACGGCATACGGGTGGAGCCGCCGACGAGGACCACGTGGTCGATATCGGAGACCGAGATGCCGGCGTCCTTGATCACGTTGTGGAACGGCGCCTTCGTGCGCTCCAGCAGGTCCTGGGTCATGTGCTCGAACTGCGAGCGGGACAGCGACTCGTCCAGGTGGATCGGGCCGTTCTCGCCCATCGAGAGGTACTGCAGGCTGATGTTGGTGCTGCTCGCGGTGGAGAGCTCCTTCTTGGCCTGCTCCGCGGCGTCGCGCAGACGCTGCATCGCGATGCGGTCCTTGGCCAGGTCGACGCCGGTCTGGTTCTTGACCGTCGTCAGCAGGTGGTCGACGATCCGCTGGTCCCAGTCGTCACCACCAAGTCGGTTGTCACCGTTGGTGGCGCGGACCTGGATCGTGGAGAAGTTGTCCTCCGGGTCCTTGCCGACCTCCAGCAGGGACACGTCGAAGGTGCCGCCACCGAGGTCGAAGACGAGGATGAGCTCGTCCTCCTTGCCCTTGTCCAGACCGTAGGCCAGCGCGGCCGCGGTCGGCTCGTTGATGATGCGGAGCACGTTCAGCCCCGCGATCTCGCCGGCCTCCTTGGTGGCCTGCCGCTGGTGGTCGTCGAAGTAGGCCGGCACGGTGATGACCGCGTCGGTGACGTCCTCACCCAGGTAGGCCTCGGAGTCGCGCTTGAGCTTCTGCAGGATGCGCGCGCTGATCTCCTGGGCGGTGTACTTCTTGCCGTCGATCTCGGTCGTCCAGTCGGTGCCCATGTGGCGCTTGACCGAGCGGACGGTCCGGTCGACGTTGGTGACGGCCTGGCGCTTGGCGATCTCGCCGACCAGCACCTCACCGTTCTTGGCGAACGCGACCACGGACGGCGTCGTGCGGCCGCCCTCTGCGTTCGCAATGATGGTCGGCTCGCCGCCCTCGAGGACGGCAACGGCCGAGTTCGTGGTGCCGAGGTCGATGCCTACCGCACGTGCCATAGATGTCGCTCCTGTGTCGTTCGCTTGTTCGATCCGGTATGCCGGGTGCCTGGCTCAGGTGCCCGCGGCAGGCTGCCGCGGCCCTCACCAGAGGTGGTTGATACGTCCTCGCTCAATCTGCGTCGCCGGGGCCGACCTTGTCAAACTCAGGCTCCGCAAACTTGCGTTCAGTCGACTCAACTATGGGCTGGACGGGTTTGTTCCCGTGTCGCCGAGCTCGCCGACCGGCTGGCCGCCTACTGGCTGGCGATGAGTCCAAGGTCGCTGCCAGGTCTGTCCTCGCGACACCCGACGCAGGAGCAACCATGGGCAAGGTCATCGCATCCATCAGCATGTCGGTCGACGGTTTCGTCACCGGACCCGATGACGGGCCGGCGCACGGCTTGGGCAAGGGAGGAGAACGCCTGCACTACTGGGTGATGGGCGGTCCGTGGACCTACGACGGGGGACACGACTTCGCGATGCATGGCCCCGACAAGGAGTTCTACGACGAGCTCGTCGCAGGCTTCGGCGCGGGTATCGTCGGGCGGGGGATGTACGACGCGGCCGGCGCGTGGGGAGGCAGGAACCCGTTCCCCGGCCCGCTGTTCGTGCTCACTCACCGCACCGGGGACCAGCCGGCGCCGGAGGCCGGGTTCACCTTCGTGTCCGGACTCGAGAGCACGCTGGCACAGGCGTGCGAGAAGGCCGGTGACGGCGACGTGGGCATCGGCGGCGGTGCGGACGTCATCCGTCAGGTGTTGGCTGCCGGCCGCCTGGACGAACTCGTGCTCTCGACGGCACCGGTGATCCTCGGGGCCGGCAAGCGGCTGTTCGCGGGCTTCGACCGCGACATCGACCTTGAGGTCGTGAAGGTGGTCAGCTCGCCGTACGCCACGCACGTGCGGTACGCGATCAGGAGGTAGCCGAGGCTGGGCGTGGCCGATCGGCACACACTGAGGGGGCTCCGACCGGCGATCAGGGGAGCGCGATCTCCTCGTCGACGTATCGGGGCCGCGCGATCAGCAGCCCGGCCGCGGTCATCGGGATGGCGCTGAGCGCCAGCAGGATGATCACCAGGTGCCAGTTGCCGGTCGCGCTGTGGATGACCCCCACCACCAGCGGCCCGATCGCCGCGAACAGGTATCCCGCGGGCTGGACGAACGCGGACAGCTGACCGGTCACGTGCGGGTCGCGGGTACGGGCGGTGACCATCGTGATCGCGGCCGGGAAGGTCCACCCGGCGACGCCGAGCATGATGGCCCACACCCAGGGGTGACTCGCGGGCGCCACCAGCAGGCCGAGGTAGCCGGCGGCCATGATGGCTCCGAGCACCAGCATTGCCCAGGACAGGTTCGGGGAACGCGAGACCAGGCCGGGCATGAGGAGCCCGCCGACCACGCCCAGGCCGGCGACCACGGAGGTGAGCACCCCGGCGGTCTCCGCCGACAGACCCGCGTCGCGGTAGATCTGGGGCAGCCACCCGAACTGGATGTAGGCGTTGGTCGCCTGGACGCCGAAGTAGAGGCACAGCGCCCACGCCGTGCGCGATCGGATGAGCCGTGCCGCGGGCCCCTCGCTCGGCGCCCGGTGGTCAGCCGTCTCTCGGAGCTCGCGACGCGTGATGACCACCCAAGGCGCGAGCGCGACGAGGGCAAACAGGGCCCAGACACCGAGAGCCGAGCGCCAGCCGCCGGCCACCTGCGCCGCCATGGGCGCGGCGAAGAGGGAGCCGATGGAACCGCCCAGGGTGAGTCCGGCGCTGTACAGCGTCATCAGCAGTCCGTCGCGGTCCCCGGCATGACGCTTGATCCAGGCGGGCACGAGCACGTTGCCGACCGCCATACCCGCCAGCGCGACGACCGAGAGCACCAGGAAGAGCCACACCGCTCCGACCAGGGAGCGCAGCACCAGTCCGACGACGATCGCCACCACACCGAGGGTGATCCCACCCGTCAGCCCGGTCCTGCGCGCGAGGGCGATGGCCAGCGCCCCTGCGATGGCGAAGCACAGCCCGGGGAGCGCGGTCATCACCCCGGCGACCGGCGCGCTCATGCCGAGGCCGCTGCGCAGCTCCTCCAGCACTGGCCCCACCGAGGTGGCGCCGGGTCGCAGGTTCACCGAGATCAGCACGATGGCGACGAACGCGAGCGTCGCGCTCACCAGCGGGCGCCGGATCGCGCGCCGGGGTTGGCTGGACGAGCTCACCCGCGACTCCTATCACGTTCGGGCGCACCGCCCGGTCGATGTCCGGTCCCTTGACGCCTGGGTCCTCTCCCGGCCGGTCAGAAGACGAACGGCACAAGCACCTTGGTCGGGCGCCGGTAGTCCGGATAGGTGTCCGGGAACCGCTCGGCCAGGAAGCGCTCCTCCACGGTCGCGCTGTTGCCGAAGTAGAGGGCAGCCGGCGAGGCCCAACCCGAGGCTCAACAGCGGCTGCATCTGGGATTGCCGGACGCGAGGTCCTAAGGTGCGGGAGTGGCCCGATATGTGATCGACGCTCCCACCCTCCTGCACCTCGTGGCCGAGGACATTCCCGTCAGCGCCCGCCACCAACTCGTCGCCCCGAACCTGGTTCGCTCGCAGGCGCTCACGCTGCTGCTGCAGGCGGTACAGCGCGAGGAGCTCACCGAGCGGCAGGCGCTCGAGCACCATGACCGCCTGACGCGGCTGAAGATGCGGCTCCTCGGCGACCGAGGGTCGCGCCACTCCGCGTGGAGGCTGGCTCGAGCGCACGGCTGGGACACGACCTATGACGCGGAGTACCTTGCCGTCACCCAACTCCAAGCCGATGCGCTCGTCACCATCGATCCCGCGTTGCGGGCGAAGGCCGAGGGCGTGGTGCCACTGGCTCCCCTCGACGCGCTCACCGCGGACCACGACTGAGCCACCCGCCTCAGCTGGTCACTCTCGGGCGGTCCCCGCCGTCTCGTCGGGGTAGACGCGATGCTCGGACGGCGCCAGTCGCCGGGATCCCCCTTCATCGCCTGTCTCAGACCACTCCGCCGATGCCTCCGTCGACGGGCAGGTTGACCCCGTTGATGTAGTCGGCGAGTGGGCTGGCGAGGAACGCGACGGCTGCGGCGATGTCGGCGCCGGTCCCCAGTCGGCCGGTCGGGTTGGGCGCATACTCCTCGGTGAATCGGCGCTCTCGCTCGGCCTGTTCGCCGGTGGCGCCTCCGCTGCTCGCCCGGGCGTCGATCATGCGGCGCACGCCGTCCGTGAGGATCACCCCGGGGCTGACGATGTTGGCGGTCACGCCTGTGCCGGCCAGGTGCTGCGCCAGGCTGACGGTGAGGTTCAGGACCGCGGCCTTGGCCGCCGAGTAGTCGACCATGTTGAGCAGGGGTGTCCGGACGGCGCGAGTGCCGATGTTGATGACTCGCCCCCACCCACGTTGGCACATCGCGGGTGTGAGCTCTCTGATGAGGCGCACGGCGGAGACGACGTTCTGGTCGTAGCTGTCCAGCCAGAACTGCGGTTCCGCACTCCTCCAATCCCGTTCGACGAAGGGCCCGGCGTTGTTCACCAGGATGTCGGTCCTCCACTCTCGAGCCGCCGCGGCCACCCGAGACCTTGCTGCCTGGTCGCTGAGGTCGCCGAGGACCACGTCAGCGTCGACACCGAGCTGCCGCAGGTCGTCCGCCACGCGCGTCGCCCGCTCGGTATGCCGTCCGTGCACCAGGACGGCGCACCCCTCCCTCGCGAGTCGGTCCGCCAGCGCGGCGCCGATGCCTGCGCTGCTGGCGGTCACGAATGCCCGATGTCCCCTCAGTTCCAGATCCATCTCGGAAACGTACCGGTCGGCGCCGACCGGGCAGAGTTCGCGTCAGCGGGTGGCCTGCTCGCAGACCCAGCCCTCCGGCATGCGCCCGGAGGCGAGGAAGTCGTGCAGCTCGGCAGCCGACTCCGCCGGCAGCGTCGCGTCCGCCTGCGGATAGATGATCGGCTCCTCCTTGGAGTTGTGCCGGTCCAGCTGGCCCAGCAGGTCGCGGCACGCCGCAACGGTCTTGTCGCGCCCAGCCACGTCCGGCCCCTCCGAGAGCAGCCGGTCCAGCGCGTCCATGGCGTCCCAGAGCTGACCGTGCTCGCGCTTCATCACCATGACGGGCATCACCATGCCGCCTTGGGTGAGCGGCGGGAAGAGGAACGCCTCCTCCAGGTAGATGTGCCGCCGCAACGCATCCGTGGCGCGAGTGAGGGGCTCTGGGTCCGACTCCCCCGCCGCGAGCCCCGTGGCGAACTCCTCGATCCCGCCGTCGATCTGCCGGTGCTCCCGCTCCAGCGCCACCGCCAGCGACTCCGCCTCCATCACGCTCCTCCTTGCCCCTGCCGCATTCAGTCACCGGCCGCTCTGACCTGCGTTCGTCCATCGGCAACCACGTCATTGTCGAACACGGCGACGGCCAACGGCAGGGAGAAATGCCCGCCGAGACCTACCCCGAAATTCCGTTGCCCGGCCGGGCCGCCCGAACCTACAGTGCGGGTGGTTCACTCCTCGACGTTCATCCATCGACGTCGTCCATCCAGGCAAGGAGGTGCGGTGCTCAACTGAGGTTGCCGACCAGCCGGGGCGCTCACGTGTGCCCGGACTCGCACGCCTCCTCGGACGGAGCACCGCCTTGCCTACCCTCTCGCCCACCCCCCTGCAGCTCACCGACGTCCACCTCACGTGGCCCGACGGCACGCCACTTCTGGCCGGCTTCGACCTCCAGGTCCCGCCGGGACGCGGCGCACTGGTGGGGCCGAACGGCGTCGGCAAGTCCACCGTCCTGCGTCTCCTCGCCGGACAGCTGAGCCCCGACCACGGTGCCGTGACCGCGCCACCACGCCTCGGCTACCTCCGCCAGGACTTGGCGCTGCGCGGGGAGCAACCGGTCGACCACCACCTCGGCATCGCCGAGAAGCGCCAGGCCGTTCGCGCTGTCACGTCGGGAGACGTTGATCCGCGGCACTTCGAGGTCATCGGCGACGACTGGGACATCGAGGAGCGCGCGGTCGCGCAGCTGGCCCGCATCGGTCTGCCTCCGGACGTCCTGCAACGCCGCCTCGGCGAGCTGTCCGGCGGCGAGGTGACGCGCCTGGCCATCGCGCGGCTACTCCTGCGCCGCCCCGATGCACTGCTGCTGGACGAGCCCACCAACAACCTCGACCGGGCCGGCCGCCGCGCACTGTATGACGTCCTCGCCGGCTGGCGCGGCACCCTCCTGGTGGTGAGCCACGACCGGGACCTGCTGGAGCGGGTGGACCAGATCGCCGAACTCCGCCGTGCCGCCGACGGAAGAACGGTCGCGCGGTGGTTCTCGGGCGGCTACTCGTGCTACCAGGAGGCGGTGGCAATCGAGCAGGCAGCGGCCGAGCAGGCAGTGCGCGCGGCCGAGGGTGACCTGCGTCGCCAGCAGGCCGAGCTGGCGCAGGCCCAGGTGACGCTCGCGAGGCGAAAGCGTTACGGGCAAAAGATGTTCGACAACACCCGCGAGCCACGGGCGGTCATGCGGGCCCGCAAGCGAACTGCTCAGGTCAGCGCAGCCACGTACAAGCAGCTTCACCGTGACCGGCTGGCGGACGCCCAGGAGCGAGTGGGGGAGGCGGAGGCGCGGTTGCGCACGTCCTCGGCCATCCGAGTCGACCTGCCGGACACGCGCGTGCCAGCCGGACGAGAGGTGCTCCTGACCCGAGACCTGCTGCTCGCCAACGGCGTCGGGTTGTCGATCCACCTGCGTGGCCCCGAGCGCGTGGCCCTCGCCGGCCCCAACGGCTCCGGGAAGACGACCGCCGTTCGCACGCTGCTCGGCCAGCTGCCGCCTCGCGCGGGCAGGGTCGAGCTGCGTGTGCCCGCCCGGCTGCTGCCGCAGCGGCTCACCCTCCTGGACGAGGACCTGTCCGTCGTCGACAACGTTCGCCGGCTGGCGCCGCAGACATCGCCGCATGAAGTGCGAGCGCGGTTGGCACGCTTCCTCTTTCGAGGGGACGCTGCCGACCAGCCAGCGGCCGGCCTCTCGGGCGGCGAGCGGTTCCGTGCGACCTTGGCGGCTCTCCTGCTCGCCGAGCCGGCGCCGCAGTTGCTGGTCCTCGACGAGCCGACCAACAACCTGGACTTCGCCAGCATCGAGGCGCTGGTCACCGCGCTGCAGTCGTTCCAGGGCGCGCTGCTCGTCGTCAGCCACGACGACCGGTTCCTCGGGGACCTCGGAGTGACCCGGCACGTGCGGTTCGAGTGAGCGCCCGGGCGCCTCAGCCCACAGGTGCGGGCGCAGGATTCGCGATCGGCAGCCAGTCGAGCACGCGCTGGATCGCCGCGTCCCAGTAACCCCACTCGTGGGCGCCGGGGCGGAAGTCCGTGGTGAGCGGTATGCCGTGCTGCTCGGCGGCCGTGACGAAGCGCCGGTTGTCGTCGTGCAGGAAGTCCTCGGTACCGCACGTGACGTAGAGCGCAGGCAGCGCAGCGGGGTCGACGCCGTCGAGAACGTGCAGCAGGTCGTCGTGGCTGCCGGCGATCTTGCGCCGGCCCCAGATCCGCATCCGCTGCTTCGGGTCGCGCCCCTCCCAGCGCAGCCCCGCGAGGTCGAGCGCGCCCGACAGGCTCGCCGCCGCCGCGAACCGCTCGGGGTGGTGGAGCGCCCACTTGAACGCACCGAACCCGCCCATCGACAGGCCGGCGACGAAGGTGTCGTCCCGCGCCGACGAGACGCGGAACGTGTCCGTCACGAGGGCCGGCAGCTCCTCGGTGAGGAAGGTCCAGTACGGCAGTCCGTAGGCCTCGTCGCAGTAGAAGCTGAGGTGCACCTGCGGCATGACGACAGCGAGACCCAGCTCTGCGGCATACCGCTCGAGGGAGGTGCGGCGCAGCCACGTGGTGTCGTCGTCACTGGACCCGTGCAGGAGGTACAGCACCGGGTGCCCGTCCGCGCGAACCCGTCCGCTCATGCCCACCTGTCCCGCGGCGGCTTGCGGGAGGAGCACGGTCATGGACGTGCTCAACCCGAGGGTTTCCGAGAAGAAGTCGGTGCGAAGGTGAATCACGGTGCCCTCCTTGTCGGCCCACCGCCGCAGGGGGCCGAGTGACGTGTCCCACACCTTGCCACGTCCGCGACCATGCCGGTCGCGCCGATTCGGGGAACCGCAGCCGAGCAGCCTAGGGTGAGCCGCATGGAGACCGTCCTCGCTGTGCTGCACGTGCTGTCCGCCGTGTTCCTCGTCGGCCCGATGGCCATCCTGCCGATGACCGCCATGCGCGTGCTGCGTGCCGGGGACCGCAGGCAGGTCGGCGGCCTCGCCAAGTCCACCGAGGTGTTCAGCTTCGCCTCGCTCGCGGCGGTCGTGTTCGGCTTCGGGGTGATGGGGATGTCGGACCCGAAGTACGACCTGTCGATCACGACCCCGTGGATCCTGATCTCCCTCGTGCTGTACCTCGTCGCGCTCGGCCTCAACCTCGGCATGGTGGTGCCGGCGATGCAGGCGGCCGGCCGGGATGCCAACGCGGCGCAGGCGGCGCAGGTCTCCGGCAAGCCGGCGGGCTACTCGCGGATCGCGATGGGTTCCGGCCTGGTCTCGCTGCTCCTGGTGATCGTCGTCATCCTCATGGTCTGGAAGCCCTGACCATCCGGCACGGCGTCGGCGGCGCTAGCGCAACGTCGGCAACCGCTGCTCCGTCGAGAGGGCACCACGGAACAGGTCGCCGCGGGTGGCCAGCCGGTCGAGCACGGTGCGGATCGTCCACCGGTCGGGACGCAGCTCGGGATCGTCGAGCTCGTCCCAGCTGATCGGCGTCGACACCGGTGCCCCGGCACCCGGGCGCGTGCTGTACGGCGCCACGAGCGTCTTGTTGATCGCGTTCTGCGTGTAGTCCAGGCGCGCCAGCCCCTTGCGTTCGCGCTTCTCCCACTTCCAACTGACCAGGTCCGGGAGCACCCGGCCGACGGTGCGGGACACCTGCTCCACCCAGTCCCGCGTCTCGTCGAACGTCGGCCCCCGCGAGATCGGCACCCAGATCTGGATCCCCCTCCGCCCGGTGACCTTCGGGTAGGCGCGGATGTGCAGGTGCTCGAACGCCGTCCGGTGCAGCCGGGCGAGTGCGAGGACCTCCTCCCACGAGGTGCGCTCACCGGGATCGAGGTCGAACAGCGCGTATGTCGGCCGCTCCGGTTCGTCGGTCCGCGACGTCCACGGGTGCCACTCCAGTGCGCCGAAGTTGGCGGCCCACACGAGTGCCGCGGGCTCGTCCACGACGAGGTAGGTCCGGGTCTCCCCCGGGTCGGCCAGCGGGTTGTCCCAGCGGGGCAGCCAGTCGGGGGCGTGGCTCGGAACCTCCTTGTGCCAGAAGCCCTTCCGGTCCGCACCTTCCGGGTATCGGTGCAGGTTGAGCGCCCGGCCGGCGAGATAGGGCACCAGGGTGGGCGCGATCTCGGCGGCGTAGCGCAGGAAGTCCCGCTTGGTGACCGGCTTTTCACCGGCTCGGGCGGGGAAGAGCACCTTGTCGAGGTTGGTCACCTTCAGCGACCGGCCGAACACCTCCCAGGTGCCCTGCTTCCCGAGGTCGTCCAGCGCAGCGATCTGGTCCTCGTCGGGCCACTCCACGGCGGCCGCGTCCAGCTCGATCGACGCCTCCGCGGCCGGCAGGTCGGATCGCCAGAGGCGCTCCGGGGCCGCCTTGACCTCCTCGTTGGTGCGCCCGCTCAGGACCGACCTGGGGTGGTCCTCGGGGTCCCACCCCTCCACCGCGTCGCCGTCGTGCTTGTGCAGCAGGAGCCACTGCTCCTTGCCGTCGCCCTCGCCACCGGGGCCTCCGCGACGGACGAGGACGAAGCGGCCGCGCAGCTTTTCGCCGTGCAGGTCGGCGTGGAAGTCGCCGTTGCGGATGGCGGTGGCGGGGTCGTCGGTGCCGTGCGGCTCCCACGTGCCCCGGTCCCACACGATCACGTCGCCGCCGCCGTACTCGCCCTTCGGGATCACGCCCTCGAAGTCGGCGTACTCGATCGGGTGGTCCTCGACGTGGACCGCCATCCGCCGTGTGCCCGGGTCGAGCGTCGGACCCTTCGGCACGGCCCAGCTGACGAGGACGCCGTCGATCTCGAACCGCACGTCGTAGTGCAACCGGCGCGCCCGATGGCGTTGGACGACGAACCGGCGGGCACCGTCCGTGGCCGGTGCCGACGCGTCGCCGGACGGCTCCGGAGTGCGGTCGAACCGGCGCTTCTCGCGGTAGGTGGCGAGCGGCTCGTCACCATCCGGGGCACGGTGGTGAGGGGAGCGCGCACCGCGAGCGCTCGGCATACCGTCGTCCTTCCTTCGGGTGGCTCGGGGCCGGGCAACAGGCGGTCGGTGGTGTGCGTTCGGGGGGCTCAGACCTTCAGCTGGCCGAGCTTCACGCTCACCGTCTTCTTCTGCCCGGACTGGCTGACCACGGTGACCTTCACCGTGTCACCGGGGTGCAGCTGGGCCAGCAGCACCTGCAGGTCTGGCGCGGTGGAGACCTGGTGGCCGTTCACGGCGACGATGACCTCGCCCGCCTTCAGGCCGGCCTTGGCGGCGGCTCCCCCTTGTTGGACCTGGACGATGCCGACTCCGGCGGGTTGGCCGTTCGGCCCGACGACGGTGCGGACGCGGACGTTCAGGGCGGCGCGGTGGGAACTGGTCACGTGGCCGCTCTTGATGAGCTGGTCGGCGATGTTGGTCACCGTGTTGCTCGGGATGGCGAAGCCGATCCCGGGGGCCGCGCCGCCGATCTCCTGGTCGACGGCGGCCAGGGTCGGGATGCCGACGACCTTGCCGGACAGGTCGACCAGCGCCCCGCCACTGTTGCCGGGGTTGATGGCGGCACTGGTCTGGATGGCGGAGGCGAGCGTCGCGCCCGGGGAGTGGCCGCCCTGCGGCTCGCTGACGGTGCGGCCGACCGCGGACACGATGCCCTGGGTGACGGTGCCGGACAGGCCCAGCGGGTTGCCCATCGCCAGCACGATGTCCCCGACCTGGAGCTTGCCGGAGTCGCCGAACTGCGCCGGCGTGACGTTCGGGGTGCTGGCCAGCTTGATCACGGCGAGGTCGTCCGGCGCATAGGTGCCCACGAGGCTCGCCTTGACCGGACGCGCGCGACTCGGCAGCAGGACCTCGAAGCTGGTGGCCGAGCCGACGACGTGCGCGTTGGTGACGACGTGCCCCTTGTTGTCGTAGAGGATCCCCGAGCCCAGCGCCTTCTGGGTGCGGATCTCGACGATGGAGGGCAGGACCTCATCGACCACGTGGACGTACTGCCGCTGCAGGGCGGCCGCCGGCCCGTCCCCACCCGCCTGACCGGAGTTCGACTGGCTGGAACCCGACGCCGCGCCCGAGGCGCCACCGGATGCGGCGGACTGTGACGGGGCCGCCTGGCTGCCCGAGGAGCTGGACTGCGCGCTGCCGGCGGTGCACCCGGTGAGGGCGAGGGCGGTCATGGCGGCAAGGGCCACCAGGCCGCGACGCGGTGTGGACGCTCGGTGGCCGGGGCCACGGCTGTGCAGGGTGTTCATCGTCCCGTCCTTCCTGGCAGCCGAAGCGGCCGATTGGTCCCTACCCGCAGTGGCTAGCGGATAACCGAGCGGTTGTCCACAGGTGGCACGGCGAGGTGTCCGCCGCCCGCCGTAGGGTCGAGCCGTGGACACGAGCTGGGTGGATGGCCTGACCGACAGCGACATCATCGCCGTCGTCGGCGCGGGCGCGTTCCGTCGCGGGCTCGACTACGCCACGGACGGCAAGGTGGTCGAGCTGAGCCGCGGTGGGGGCGGCACGCTGTTCGGCACGGTGACCGGCAGCGCCGGGCGCGTCTACAGCACGCTCGTCACCGGCACCGAGAACCCACCCAGCGGCGTCGGGCGCTTCTCCGGTCGCTGCACGTGCCCGATGGAGGTCGACTGCAAGCACGTCGCGGCCGTGGTGCTCGAGACGCGCGGTGCGGCAGCCGCGAGCCAGGAGGGGCAGGTGGCCGCGTGGGAGGGGGTCCTCGGGGGCATCGTCGGTGCCCACGACGCGGAGCGGTCCACGACTCACGGCACGCCGCTGGGGTTGATGTTCGAGGTCGTGCCGCCGCGCACTCGCAGCCGCTACGCCGGTGCCACGACCGTCACGGCGCACACGCGGGTGCGGCTGCAGCCGGTGACGCCGGGCAAGACCAAGCGGTGGATCCGCACCGGGGTGTCATGGCGCGACCTCGGCTTCGGCTACGCCCGGCCGGGAACCGATCGCCGCCACGTCGACGCCCTCGGGGAGTTCTTCTTCGCCCACCAGGCCCGCACCCGACACGCCTACTACGCGACGGCCGACCAGGCGATCCACCTCGACGAGCTGGGCGTCGGGGTGTGGCGCCTGCTGCACCAGCTGGAGCAGGCGGGCGTGGCGCTGGTGGCCGGCACCGACACCGCAGGACGGGTGGTGCTCTCCGAGCAGGAGGGCACGGCATCGCTCGATCTGCGGCGGTCGCCGGACGGCAGCACGGCGGTCGAGCCCGTCCTCTCGGTCGGCGGTGTCGTCCTGCCGGCGAGCGCGGTCCACCTCGTCGGGGACCCGGCCCACGGCTGCTTCCTGGGCGGGTCTGCTGCTCCGCGGAGCCTTCCGCGGCTCGCCGCGGGGGACCTGCTGCTCGTGCCGTTCACGGAGCAGGTGAGTCCCCAGCTGTCGAAGCTGCTGTATGACGGCCGTCGCCTCGACATCCCCGCTGCGGACCTCGGCCGGTTCCTGCAGGAGTACTACCCCTCACTGCGGCAGGCCGTGCCGGTCAGCTCCTCGGACGGTTCCCTGGAGCTGCCGGAGATCGAGCCGCCGCGGCTGGCGCTCACCGTCACCTACGGGACGGCACACACGGTGCGGCTCGACTGGGGGTTCGCCTACCGGGTGGGCGAGGACGTCACCCTGGTGCCCCTGCGTCAGGAGCGTGACTCCGGCTCCGGCCCCGGTTCTGGCTCCCGGCGGAGGGCTGCGGAGACCGCTCCGACGGTCGCCCGCGACGCGGCCACGGAGGAGGCGCTGCTGGCCAAGATCGACCTGCCCACCGGCGGCCTGCGCAAGCTGGCCCTGCCCAGCGGCGACCGGCACGTGCCGGTGCCCACCGTGGAGCTGAGCGGGCTCGAGACCGCGATCTTCACCCAGGAGGTCCTGCCGCTGCTGCGCGAACTGGACGACCTGCTGCTCGAGGTGGTCGGCGAGGTCCCCGACTACCGGTTCACCGATGCCACCCCGGTCATCCACCTGTCCACCAGCGACCTCGACGACGACGGCGAGGACGGCGATCACGGCTTCGACGCGGACGACCTGGGCGACGGCGAGGCCGAGGAAACCTCCGACTGGTTCGGCCTCGGGGTGACCGTCACGATCGACGGGGAGCAGATCCCCTTCCGCGAGCTGTTCGTTGCGCTCGCCCGCGGTGACACCCACCTGCTCCTCGACAGCGGCACGTGGTTCCGCATCGACCGACCGGAGCTGGAGCGGCTGCGACAGCTGATCGACGAGGCGCGGACGCTGCAGGATCACGACTCACCCGAGCTGCGGATCAGCAAGTACCAAGCCGGACTGTGGGAGGAGCTCGTCGCCCTCGGTGTGGTCGAGGAGCAGAGCCGGCGCTGGGGGCGGGCGGTGCAGGGGCTGCTGGACCTGGAGGAGGTCCAGCCCCCCGAGGTGCCCGACGGGCTCGCTGCCGAGCTGCGGCCCTACCAGCGCGACGGCTACCAGTGGCTGTCCTTCCTGTGGGACCACGGCCTGGGCGGGGTCCTCGCCGACGACATGGGCCTGGGCAAGACCGTCCAGACCCTCGCGATGGTGTGCCGTGCGGTGGAGTCCGGCCGCGCCGACGCGCCGTTCCTCGTGGTCGCGCCCACCTCCGTGGTCGGCAACTGGGCGCATGAGGCGGCCCGCTTCGCCCCCGAGCTCACCGTGGTCACCATCGAGGCCAGCGAGCGCAAGCGGGGCACCCAGCTCGCCGACGAGGTGGCCGGGGCGGACCTGGTGGTCACGTCCTACGCCCTGTTCCGCATCGACGAGCAGGCCTACGCCGGCTCTCCCTGGGCCGGCCTGGTGCTCGATGAGGCGCAGTTCGTCAAGAACCACCAGGCCAAGACCTACCAGTGCGCACGGCGCCTGCCGGCCCCGTTCAAGCTGGCGATCACCGGCACGCCGCTCGAGAACAACCTGCTCGAGCTGTGGAGCCTGCTGTCGATCGTGGCGCCGGGGCTCTTCCCCCATCCGCAGCGGTTCACCGAGGTCTTCGCCAAGCCCATCGAGAAGGCTGGCGACACCGTCCAGTTGGCGGCGCTGCGCCAGCGGATCCGTCCGCTGATCCGACGCCGCACCAAGGAACAGGTGGCGGCCGACCTGCCCGCCAAGCAGGAGCAGGTGCTGGAGGTCGAGCTGAACCCCAAGCACCGAAGGATCTACCAGACCCACCTGCAGCGCGAGCGGCAGAAGGTGCTGGGCCTCATCAATGACATGGACAAGCACCGGTTCGCGATCTTCCGGTCGCTGACCCTGCTGCGCCAGCTCGCGTTGGCGCCCGGGCTCGTCGACGAGGACTACGCGCACGTGCGCTCGAGCAAGGCGGATGCCTTCTTCGAGCACCTCGACGAGGTCGTCGGAGAGGGACACCGCGCGCTCGTCTTCAGCCAGTTCACGGGGTTCCTCCGCCTGGTCCGCGACCGGCTCGACGCCGAGGGCGTGCCCTACTGCTACCTGGACGGGCGCACCCGGGACAGGGCCCGGCGGATCGAGGAGTTCAAGTCCGGTGACGCGCCGGTCTTCCTCATCAGCCTCAAGGCCGGCGGCTTCGGGCTCAACCTCACCGAGGCCGACTACTGTTTCCTGCTCGACCCGTGGTGGAACCCGGCCGTCGAGTCCCAGGCGGTCGACCGGACCCACCGGATCGGGCAGGACAAGCAGGTCCTCGTCTACCGCCTGGTGTCGACCGGCACCATCGAGGAGAAGGTGATGGAGCTCAAGGAACGCAAGCGCGGACTGTTCAACCAGGTGATGGACGACGACGCGTTGCTGTCCGCTCCCCTGACCGCCGAGGACATCCGGGGGCTGTTCGGCTGACCCCCGGCTGTCAGCCCGCTCAGTCGACGGACGGCGCGAGCTTCGAGAAGTCGGCGCGTGTCACGGCCCGGGGCACCAGCCGGCCGCTGCCCACGGGGGTGTCCACAGGACGGGAGCCGGCCATCAGGCGCACACCGTGCACCGGGAGCTGCGCGGTCACGGTGTAGACGAGCTGCGCCACAGCCAGCACCCGATCCTGGCTGGGCAGGGTGTCGAAGGCGGCCGGCAGCTGCACCAGCACCACTCCTCGGCGGATCCGTGCGTGGATCCGGTTCACGGTGTTCGGGATGGCCGAACTGAGACCCTCGGCCCGGTCCCGGGCGGAGGGACTCTCGCACAACGTGGCGAGCACGTCGGCGAGCTCCTGTCCTCCCGGCGACTGGCGCCAGACCTGCACCAGTCGGCCGTCGTGGACCAGGAAGACCTGGATCGACAGACCGGCCGACGGGCTCGTCCCCGTGGACGGCGCGGTCCAGGTCGGCCCCGCCGTCGCGAGCGTGGTGGCGTGGTCCTGCGGGCCGATGCCGCAACCCGCCAGCGTCCCCGTCGCCAGCAACGCCGTCCCGAGCAACGTCAGCGCTGCCGCCACGACGCGGGACCTCACGGGCGCCCCCACTCCGCCGGGTTCCGGGGCAGGTGCAGCACGAAGCGCGCTCCGCCGCCGGGTCGATCCAGCACCTCCACGGTGCCGTGGAGGGCGCGCACGTGGCGGGCCACGATGGCCAGGCCCAGCCCTGACCCGGTGCCTACCGGCCGTTCGCCGCGGACGAACCGCTCGAAGAGGCGGTCGCGCGAGGCCTCCGGGATCCCGGGGCCGCGGTCGTCCACCACGAGCCGCATCGCGTCCTCGCCCTCGAGGCACACCTGCACCGCCAGGCACTCGGCGCCGTGCAGCTCGGCGTTCTCCACGAGGTTGGTCACCACCTGCTCGAGCCGGCGCTTGTCCGTGACCACCACGACGTCCAGGGCGCCCGGCTCGGCTGTGGTGACCGGCCGGCTCGCGACCGTGTCGGCGGCAGCGCGCACCAGGTCGACCAGGCGGACCCGCTCGAGCACCATCGGCGCGCCGCTGTCGTCCCGGGAGATCTCCAGCAGGTCCAGCACCAGGCGGCGGAAGTTGGCCAGGTCGCCGTCGAGCAGGTCCAGCGGTTCGCGCGCGGCGAGCGGCATCTGGTCGCGGTGCTTGCGCAGCAGCTCCATCGACGTGAGCATCGTCGTCAACGGGGTGCGCAGCTGGTGGCTCACGTCGCCCGCGAACCGTGCATCGGCCTCCACGCGCTGGTCGAGGCTCTCCACCGTGTGGTTGAACGAGGTCGCCAAGTCGGCCAGGTCGGGGTCGTGCGCGGCCTCCAACCGGATCCCGCGGTCGCCGCGGGCCACCCTCCCCGCCACCGCGTTCAGCTCGGTCAGCGGACGCAGCGCGCGTCGACTGGCGAGCCGGCCCAGGCCCAGCCCGACGGCGGCCGTGCCGGCGGCCGAGGCGATGAGCACGACGGTCAGGGTGCGGACGGTGTCCTGCAGGCCCTGCAGGGGATAGACCTCGGCGTAGACGTCACCCGGCTCGCGCAGCGGCACCGCCACCGCGAGGTAGGTCTGGTCGCCCAGCCGGAAACGCTGGGTCGCCGTCGTGCCCGACGCAGCCTCGCTGAAGACCTCGTGCGGCAGCGTGGAGCGGGAGAAGCTGAGCCGGGTGCTGTACCAGCCCCCGTTGTAGGACACGATCGAGGCGACCCGGCTCGTGGTCGGCAGCCGCTGGAGCACGTCCGGCACGTGGCGCGGACTCGTGTCCAAGTCGCTCTGCAGCACCACGGCGTCGACCGAGCACTCCGAGACCGCGTTCGACTGCTGCTGATTGAGCAGGAAGCTCGAGACGAGCAGCCACACCACCACGGCGAGCAGCACCGACAGGGCCAGGGCGAGCAGCCCGAAGGCCAGCGTGACCCGCCGGCGCAGCCCCAGCATCGGCCACGGTGGCCGCACGTCAACGCGCCAGTCGGTAGCCGAGGCCGCGAGCGGTGACCACGTGGCGGGGGTTGGCGGGGTCGCGCTCCACCTTGGTCCGCAGCCGTCGGATGTGGACGTCGACGATCCGGCTGTCACCGAAATAGCCATAGCCCCAGACCCGTTCGAGCAGGTGCTCGCGGCTGCACACGTCGCCCTCCGCCAGCGCCAGCTCGGCGAGCAACCGGAACTCGGTGCGGGTGAGGAACAACGGCTCGCCGTCGCGCAGCACCCGGCCCTCCCCGATCCGGAGGTCCAGGTCGCCGACCGTCAGGCTCTCCGGGCGGCGCGGCGCAGGGCTGGCCCGCCGCAACAGCGCACGGATCCGCGCCGACAGCTCCTTGCCCACGAGCGGCTTGGTCACGTAGTCGTCCGCGCCCGCCTCCAGCCCGGCGACGACGTCGTGGCTGTCCGTGCGGGCCGACACGATGATGATGGGGACGTCGCTCTCCCGGCGGATGGCACGGCATACCGAGAAGCCGTCCATGCCCGGCAGCATGAGGTCCAACAGCACGACATCGGGCGCCCGCGCGCCCAGCTCGACCAGCCCCTGCTCCCCGTCGGCAGCCTCGGCGACGGCATACCCCTCGTCCTGCAGGGCGAGGCGCAGCACCCGCCGGACCCTTGGGTCGTCCTCCACCAGCAGCACGCTGCGCGTCACCCCCTCAGTATGCGACGGCCCGGCGCGTGGCTGCAGACACTCCGGTATGACGTGCTGTCACCTTCTCGTCACACCGGCGTCACATGTGCCGGCAGGTTGTCACAGGATTCTTGCGGGACCGTGACGCTTCCGCTTATCTCCTTCCGGCTCAAGGCGGCTCGTCCATAGCGTGCAAGAACAGTTACCACTGTCCAGCGCCCGGAGGACGCCATGAACCAGAAGAAGAAGCTCCTGACCGGGGTGTCGGCCATCTGTATGGTGAGCCTCGGCCTGGCGGCATGCAGCAGCGGCGGAGCCTCCGCCAAGAGCAGCTCCAGCAGCAGTCAGAGCAGTAGTTCAGCCGGCAAGGCCGTCCGCGGCGGCACGCTGAACATGCTCGGCACCGGGGACGTGGACTTCATGGACCCGAACATCAGCTACTACTCCATCGGCTACCTCGGCCTGCGGATCTGGAGCCGGCAGCTGTTCACCAACCCGGCGATCCCGGGCAAGACCACAACGATCGCGCCGGACCTGGCCACCAAGATCCCGACCCAGAAGAACGGCGGGATCAGCAAGGACGGCCTGACCTACACCATCGACATGCGGACCGACGCCAAGTGGAACACCAGCCCGGCGCGCGTCGTCACGGCCCAGGACGTCGTCCGCGGCGTCAAGCGCACCTGCAACCCGACGCAGCCCTTCGGTGGCACACCTGACTTCGCCACGCTGATCGTCGGCTACACCAAGTTCTGCTCCGGTTTCTCGAAGGTCTCCTCGACCAGCGCCTCGGCGCAGGCGAAGTACATCGACAGCACGCCGCTCCCCGGTGTCGTGGCCAAGAACCAGCTCACCGTGCAGTTCAAGCTGACCTCGCCGGCGTCGTACTTCGTGGACATGCTCACGATGCCCGCGTTCTCGCCGGCTCCCAAGGAGCAGCTGCAGTACCTGCCGGCCAGCAACGACCAGGCCCAGCACACGATCTCGGACGGCCCGTACAAGATCGAGTCCTACAACGCGACGAAGAACATCACCTTCGTGCGGAACCCGGCGTGGGAGGCCAGCTCCGACCCGATCCGGAAGGCCTACGTGGACAAGATCGTCGTCGACGAG
>NZ_DASSTI010000060.1:0-2543 GCF_035708005.1 Segeticoccus sp.
AGACTGGGTGCCGTGATCGGCACCGACGACATGATGTGGTTCCTCGACCGGGCACTCGACGGCATGGTCGAGATCGTGGAGGGCCTGGGCGACGACCTGGCCAACCAGCGCCCGGGGCTGGAAGGTGCGAACTCGGCATACGCGATCCTCACCCACTGCCTGGGCGTCATGGAGTTCTGGGGCGGGCACGTGGTCGCGGGCCGGCCGAGCCACCGCGACCGGGACGCGGAGTTTGTGGCCGCGGGCGAGGTGGCGGACCTGGTCCGCCGCACCCGCGAGGCCCGCGACCAGCTCGCCCGCGACCTCCAGGGCCTGGAGCCGCAGGCCGCGCCGCGCAGCCCGCTCCCCGAGGGACACCCCGACGCGAGCCTGCCGATCGCCCGCACCCAGGGCGGCGTCGTGGTGCACGTCTTCGAGGAGCTGGCGCAGCACCGGGGGCAGCTGGAACTGACCCGGGACGTGCTCCGGGCCGGCACGCGATGACGTGTTCCCGGCCGCGAGGGCGCATGCTGGACGGGTGACCAAGCCGACCAGACGCCAGCGCCCCACCACCAGCCCCTTCTACGTCCACGGCCAGGAGCCGGAGCAGGAGCGGTTCGAGAAGGGTGACCGGGTGACCCACGACCGCTACGGCCTGGGCCGGGTGACCAGTCTCCAGGGAGACGGTGCGGTGTGCGTCGACTTCGGCGAGGGCTCGGTGCACCTGTCCCTGGACCACCCCGGGCTGCACCGGCTCTGAGCGCTCGGCGACCGCGGACGCCGGAGAGGGTGACCCCGGTGTCCCGCCTCGGGCCGCCCGTAGACTGAGCGCCATGTCCTCCCTCTCCCGTGACGAGGTCGCGCACGTCGCCATGCTCGCCCGCATCCAGCTCAGTGACGCCGAGCTCGACAAGCTGTCCGGTCAGCTGGAGCAGATCGTGGGCTACGTGGCCAGCGTCAACGAGGTGGCGGCCGCGGACATCCCGCCGATGTCGCACCCGATGCCGCTGACCAACGTGACCCGCGATGACGTCGTGCGCCCCAGCCTGACCGCCGAGGAGGCGCTCGCGATGGCCCCCGCGGCCGAGGACCAGCGCTTCGAGGTGCCGCGCATCCTCGACGAGGAATGACCGGCGAGCACCGCTCCGACCGCTGCCCACCGCGCCCGAACCGCACCGCTGCGAGGTTTCCCCTGTGACTGCCGACATCACCCGCCTGAGCGCCGCCGAAATCGCGACGGCGTTGTCCGCCAAGGAGTTCAGCGCCGTCGACGCGGTGCAGGCGCACCTCGACCGGATCGCCGCCGTCGACGGTGACGTCCACGCGTTCCTGCACGTCGACGCCGAGGGTGCGCTCGCCACCGCCCGCGAGGTCGACCAGCGCCGCGCCGCGGGGGAGGCGCTGCCCGCGCTCGCCGGTGTCCCGGTGGCGGTCAAGGACATCGCGACCACCAAGGGCCTGCCCACCACGTGCGGCAGCAAGATGCTCGAGGGCTGGATCCCGCCCTACGACGCCACCGTGGTGGCGCGGCTGCGCGCGGCCGGCCTGCCCATCCTGGGCAAGACCAACATGGACGAGTTCGCCATGGGCTCCTCCACCGAGCACTCCGCCTACGGCCCGAGCCGCAACCCGTGGGACCTGGAACGGATCCCGGGCGGCTCGGGCGGCGGCTCCTCGGCCTCGGTCGCGTCCTTCATGGCCCCGCTCGCGATCGGCACCGACACCGGCGGCTCGATCCGCCAGCCGGCCGCGGTGACCGGCACGGTCGGCACCAAACCGACCTACGGCGGCGTGTCCCGCTACGGCCTCGTGGCACTGGCGAGCAGCCTCGACCAGGCCGGTCCGTGCGCCCGCACGGTGCTCGACGCCGCGCTGCTGCACGAGGTCATCGGTGGCCACGACCCGATGGACTCCACCTCGATCGACGCCCCCGTCCCGCCGGTCGTGGACGCTGCCCGACGCGGTGACCTCACCGGCCTGCGCGTCGGCATCGTGCGCGAGCTCACCGGCGAGGGCTACCAGGAGGGGGTGCAGCGCCGGTTCGACGAGGCCGTGCAGCTGCTCACCGGCGCCGGTGCGGAGGTCGTCGACGTCTCCTGCCCGCACTTCGCCTACGGCCTCGCGGCCTACTACCTCATCCTGCCCAGCGAGGCGTCCTCCAACCTGGCCCGCTTCGACGCCATGCGCTACGGCCTGCGCGTCGGCCCGGACGGGGTGCCCAGCCCGTCGGCGGAGCAGGTGATGGCGGCCAGCCGCGACGCCGGGTTCGGCGACGAGGTCAAGCGCCGCATCATCCTCGGCACCTACGCGCTGTCCAGCGGCTACTACGACGCCTACTACGGGCAGGCGCAGAAGGTCCGCACCCTGATCACCCGGGACTTCACTGCGGCGTTCGAGCAGGTGGACGCGCTGATCTCGCCGACCACCCCGTTCGTGGCGTTCCCGATCGGCGAGCGCACCTCCGACCCCTACCAGATGTACCTGGCCGACCTGTTCACCATCCCGACCAACCTGTACGGGGGACCCGGCATCTCGGTGCCGTGCGGGCTCTCCGACGGCCTGCC
>NZ_DASSTI010000061.1:0-5763 GCF_035708005.1 Segeticoccus sp.
CGGGCGCAGGTCGTGGGCGATCTGGTCCCAGTACTTCTTGGAGGCATACCGGAACGTGCCCCTGATCAGGTGGATGATGCAGGTCTGCACGATGGCCTGTGGCCACACGGCGTTCACGCTGTCCGGCAGGCCCTTCAGGCCATCGCACACCACGAAGAAGACATCGGCCACGCCGCGGTTCTTCAACTCGGTCAGCACGCTCATCCAGAACTTGGCCGACTCCCCGGACCCGGACGTGCCGGCCCACAGACCGAGCACGTCGCGGTGGCCGTGCAGGTCGACCCCGATCGCGGCGTAGAACGGGCGGTTGGCGACCTGCCCGTCGCGGACCTTGACGTGGATCGCGTCGATGAAGACCGCGGCGTAGACCGGCTGCAGCGGCCTGGTACACCAGGCCTGCATCTCCTCGATCACCCGGTCGGTGATCACGCTGATCCGGTCCTTGGACAGCGAGGCGCCGTAGACCTCGGCGAAGTGGGCGCTGATCTCCCCGGTAGTCAGGCCCTTGGCGTACAGCGACAACACGATCGTGTCGACGTCGCCGAGGCGGCGCTGCCGCTTGCGCACGATCTGCGGCTCAAAGCTGCCGTCGCGGTCCCGGGGCACTTCGATCGGGACCGGGCCGACGTTGTCGGTCAGCACCGTCTTGGTGCGCGTCCCGTTGCGGGAGTTGCCGCTGCCCCGACCCTCCACGGCGTGCTTGTCATACCCCAGGTGCTCGCTCATCTCCTCATCCAGCGCCGTCTCCAGCACCGTCTTGGTGAGCAGCTTCAGCAGCCCGTCCGGGCCGGTCAGGTCCTCCCCACGTGCGCGGGCGGCCTTGACCAGCTCGCGCACCGCGGCCTGCTCAGCCTCGGCAGGTGACTGGGACTTCTGCACGGTCTTCTTCAGCGAGCCCATGCCCGCGAGTGTCTCGGTCATCACGACCCTTCCCCGCCGACCTACGCCGGCGTGTCGAGCCGCTTACACCGTTGCCCGGACAGTCCCCCGTGGGTCATTCGCCTTCGTGGACGGGTTCCCAAGGGGTCGGGAGGTAGGGGTTTGTTCAGGTAGTCCTCGAGGAGGGCTGCCTCGGGGCGCCAGTGTTTGATCGCTTGGCGTTGGCCGGTCTGGTCGCAGCGGCTGGTGTGTCGGCGCTGCTCGTCGATGGTGACCCACCGTCGCAGGTGGGCGGTGGGTTGCTGCGCGTGACCGGCTGCTCGGGTGCGGCGCTCTGCTTCGGCCAGCAGTGCGGCCAGGTGGGTGCCGAGCCCCTCGAACTGCTGGGACGGCTCGGCATCGTGGCCGGGGTCGGGGTTCGCCGCGGGTTTTCTGGAGGGGGTGGGTGCGGGTTGGCCGGTCAGTGTCATGGTCGAGGCTCCTGCTCGTCTCGGGGGTGGAAGGTGGAGGTGGCGGCGAGCTGGGTGAACAGGCGCCACTGGGTGGCGCTCATGTAAGGACGTTCCGGGGTTGATCGCCTCGGGGCTCGAGGGTTGCATGGTGCTTCCCGGCTTGTCCGGTGGGTGGCGTGGAAAGGCGCTCTGAGGGTTCGGCGGCCTGTGTGGTCGTGGTTCGCCTCGTCCGACTGATTGCCACCGCTGGTCCGGCCACGGGTGCCCCGGATGAGGGAAGTGAGCCGGCCCAGCTTGAGGTCGGGCTCGTTTGCAGCACATGAGTGGGAGCCGTCGCTTGGACGCCTTGCCGCCCTTGGGACCGTGGCCGATCGCGTCATCTGGCGGTCGTGCCGGGACGGAAGAGTCTGGTGCGAGCGAAGGAGGCGCTGATGGGTAGGCGGTTGGTCGGGATCGATCTGGGGATCGCGAGCAGTCACACGGTGCGGGTGCTCGATGAGCAGTTGGGGCAGGTGTGCCGGCGCAAGTGCGAGCCGGCGGTGGCCAGCCTGGCCGCGATCGAGCAGGCCGCGCTGCACGGCGCGGAAGAGGGCACCGTCTTGGAGGTGGTGTTCGAACCGACCGGCCCGGCGTGGCTGCCGGTGGCGGTGTTCTTCGCCGCCCGCGGGCACCGGGTGTTCCGGGTCTCCAGCGCCAAGGCGGCCGACCTGCGCCGGTTCTTCTCCCGGCACGCCAAGAGCAACGGCATAGACGCCGACACCCTGGCCCGGCTGCCGCTGGTGGACCCGGCCGGCCTGCACGAGCTGGAGCTGCCCGGACCCGAGCAGGCGGCCCTGGACCGGCGGGTCCGCGCCTGTGACCGGCTGACCCGGGCGGCCAGCGAGCACAAGGTGCGGATCAAGGACCTGACCCGGCAGCTGATGCCGCTCAGCCCGCTGACCGGTGACCTCGGTGCGGCGGACCTGGCCGTGCTGGAGCGCTACGCCGACCCGCGCGCCCTGCTGCCGGCCGGGCGGGCTCGGTTGACCCGGCTGATCGCCAAGGCCTCCCACAACCACCAAGGCAGCGAGCGGGCCGAGCAGTGGCGCGCCGCGGCCGCGGCCGCGGTCGAGCTGTACGGGGACCACCCGGCGGTGGCGTTCACCGACCTGGCCGCCGAGGTCGCCACCGAGGTCCGCCTGCTGCGAGCGACCCAGGCCGAGCTGGCCCAGCACGCCGCTCACCGCGAACAGGCCTACCGATGGGTCGACCCCGCCGGGTTGGCCCGCAGCCTGCCCGGGCTGGCCGAGGTCGGCGGCCCTGTCGTGACGGCGGTCATGGGCCGTCCCGGGCGGTTCCCCACCGGCGCCCACTTCAAGGCCTACGCCGGGCTGACTCCGCGCGCCTCCGAGACCGGGGAGACCGACCGTAAGGGCCAGCCGATGAGCAAGGCCGGCTCACGGCTGCTGCGGGTGACGTTGATCCGCGCGGCCGACACAGCGCGCAAGCAGGACCCCCAACTGGCGAAGGTCTACTACACCCAGATGGTCGAACGCGGCGCCGACCACCTCAAGGCCAGCTGCGTGGTCGCCGCCCGACTGGCCGAACGCGCCCACACCGTGCTGCGCCGCGGCATGCCCTACGTCATCTGTGACACCGACGGCACGCCGGTCAACCCCGAGCAGGCCAAGGCGATCATCACCCAACAGTGGACCGTGCCCGCCGAGGTCCGCGCCCGGCGCCGCAGCCGAAAGACCAAGACGGGGAAGGCCCCTCAGCACGCCCACAACGGACGCGATCGACGAGGCGACCCTCCCCACCCCAGATCCTCAAACAACGCCAAAACCGGCGTCAAGCAGAAAGCCTCTTGACAACAAGATCCCCCATAGGGAATCAGGTGGGGGGGACGACGACGCGGATGTGCGCGTGCAGCTCGCCGGCGGGGCCGGTGGGGTTGGGCAGTCCGTGTCCGGGGGCGGTGAGCACCGCTCCGGTGGAGGTCCCGGCCGGCACGTCGAGGCGTACCTGCGCTGCGGGGGTCTGGAGGGTGGCCGCCGTGCCGAGCGCGGCCTCCCACGGCGCCAGCGGCAGGTCGGTGTGGACGTCGCGGCCGTTGATGCGGTAGCGCGCGTGTGGGGCCAGCCGCACCCTCAGGGTCACCGGTGGTGCGCCGTGGCCGCTGGGCAGGGCGTCGATGGGCACCCGCAGCAGTTGACCGGTGACGACCCCGGGGGGGATGGTGAGCGGTACGGCGGTGCTTCCGCGGGGGCCGGTCACGGTCAGGGTGCGGCAGCCGCCGCGGTAGGCCTCCTCCACGCTGACTTCCACCTCGCCTTCGACGTTGGCGTCGCGGTCCGGCGGGCGCGGTTCGGTGCCGGTGGGGAAGGCGTGGGAGAAGCTGGGTCCACCCAGCCAGAACGCGGCCGGGGTGCCGCCGGAGGCGTCCTGCCCGACCCGCGGAGGCCAGGGGCTGTTCCGGCCAGACGAACGACGGCGGCGGGTCGGGCCGGCCCGTGACGGCGCGGCAGTCGTGGTGGTGGCGCGGGCGGTGTCGTAGCGGGCGCGGGCGGCCGGGTCGGACAGCACCCGGTAGGCGTGGGTGATCTTGGCGAAGTGGTGGGCGGCGCCGGGGCTGGTGGCCACGTCCGGGTGCCAGCGCCGAGCCAGCCGCCGGTAGGCACGGGTGATTTCGGCGCTGCTGGCGCCGGGGTCGATCTCCAGCAGCCGGTACAGGTCCACGCCCGGATCCACGGCCGTCATCACGCTCTCGCGTCACGAATCGCTTGTCACCGACCGGAACGGGAACTGCACACCAGCGCAGGCGGTGCCCCTCAACGAGTCGGGGGCACCGCCTGAGTCGGTGTTGATGGGCGTGGCCGCTGGTCCGGCGCGCCGGAGAACACGAGATCGCCGTGAGGGCGTGACGCCATCTGGTGGTGGCGCCTTGGCAAGGAGCAGACGTGGCGCGCGGAACCAACAGCCGCCCGGACACTCGGTGACAAGGGTCCTGACCCGATCACCTCCTCTTTCCTTCCAGGGTGGAACGGTTCCTCTCCTTTGCTGGTCGTACGGTTCACCGGGAACGGTGGGAATCACCGGTCCCTTGACTACTGGGCGTGCGGGGGTGAGCGCTGCCGGGACCACCCATCGATGCCGGGGTGTGCGGGCCGGGCGGCCGGGGGCAGAGCGTCCACGCGGCCTGGCGCCGGCATGCCCCATCGGTGCTGGTATGCGCGGCGGCCGGCCGCGGGCGCCGGTGGGCTGGGCCGCTCAGCGGCGATGATCGCCTCGAACTCGGCGTTCAGCAGCTCCTCATCGGAACAGATCAAGGCCCAGAACTCCTCCTCGACGGCCTCAGCGGCGTGGTCGGTGCCGACGTCGGCGACGCGCTCACCGCTGATCGTGGCCACCATGACGGACCCCATCGTGGACACCACCTGCGGGATTCGGTCAGGTGTTGATCGCCTGCCGGCCAGCGTCGCCGGTGGAGATCTCGATCTTGCGGGGCTTGGCCTGCTCGGCCACCGGGATCTTGAGCGTCAGCACGCCGGCGTCGTAGCCGGCCTCGATCCGGTCGGTGTCCAGGTTGTCGCCCAGCACCAGCTGGCGGCTGAACGTGCCGCGGGCCCGCTCCGCGGCGATCATGTCGCCGGTGTCCTGCCGGGCCGGGCGTTCGGCCCTGACCGTGACCACGTTGCGCTCCACGTCGAGGTCGATCGCGCCGGGGTCCACCCCGGGCAGGTCGAACTCGACCACGAAGCTGTCCCCCTCACGCCAGGCGTCCATGGGCATCGCCGCCGGGTAGGCCAGGGTGCCGTTGCCGTTGAACATCTGCCGGGTGAGCCGGTCCAGCTCGCGGAACGGGTCGGTGCGCATCAGCATCTGTGCCATCGGTGATCCGCTCCTTCCACAGTCTGACTCGACCACACGTTTGCTGTGGTGGTACGTATAGATTTCATATAGCACGGGTGGGATACTGAGGCAAGAGCCTCAGAGCAAAATCTTCACGGAAGGAAGAGGTGGCTTGCGATGATCCTCAAGGAGGTGTCGGTGGAGCGACTCGCCTTCACCTGCGGCGGCTGCGGCCGGAGCTGGTCGGCCGACTACGACGTGCAGCATGTCGAGGACGGGCACGGCCATGACCGGGACTACTACTTCCACGACGGGCTGCCCTGCCCCGATCCCACCGCACCCGGCGCGGTGCTGTGCCCCGGCTGTGGCCGTGGGCACGTCGCGGTGGAACTGACCGCGCGCCGCGCCAGCCCCGCCATCACGCACACCGCCGCAGGTGACTTGGGCACCCGTCCCGGATCGGACAAGACCGCCGCCCGTGCCGACGCGCCGCTGCTGACCACGGCCGGGGTATCCAGCGAGGCGAACCCGTGAGCCCGGTCGACCCGGACAAGGGCGTGTACGGGATCTCGGTGGCCGCCGAGCTGGCCGGGATGGACGC
>NZ_DASSTI010000062.1:0-16383 GCF_035708005.1 Segeticoccus sp.
GGGAACCACACCGGCCCGCGCCAGTTCGAGTTGCCGCCGAACAGTCCGGTGTCGGACTCGGCCGGCACGTAGCGCAGCGACAGCGTCGACCCGTCGACCCGGGTCGAGAACCCGTCCCGATAGACCGCCGAGAGCGAGCGGATCCCGTGCGGCGAGAGGAACTCCCGCTCGTCGAGCATCCGCGCCAGCACCCGCGGGAACCGAGCCGGGTCGACGAGTGCGAGGGTCTGCTCCGGGTGGCCAGACCGTTCGGTCGTGATGAGCGCCTCGGTCAGCTCGGGGCGGTGCTGCCGCAGCCACTGCAGCCGCGCGGTGAAGTCGGGCAGCTCGCGCGGCACCCAGTCCGGCGCCACGGTCACCCCCAGCAGCGGCAGCAGCCCCACCATCGAGCGCACCTGCAGCTGCCGCACACCATCACCCGGTTGGACGAGCGCGTCGTAGAAGAACCCGTCCTCATCGTTCCACAGCGAAACGCCTTGGGAACCAAACCGTTCCATCGCCTCGGCGATGCCGAGGAAGTGCTGGAGGAACTTCGTCGCAGCACTGTCCCAGGCGGGCTCGTGCCGCGCGAGCTCGAGCGCGATCCGCAGCATCGACAGGCAGAAGAAGCCCATCCACCCCGTGGCGTCGGACTGCTCGAGCCGCTCGCCGCCGGGCAGCGGCTCGGACCGGTCGAACAGCGCGATGTTGTCCATGCCGAGGAACCCGCCCTCGAACAGGTCCGAGCCGTCCTCGTCCTTGCGGTTGACCCACCACTCGAAGTTCAGCAGCTGCTTGGTGAACACCCGGATGAGGAAGCTGCGGTCGCGCCGCCCGTCCAGGCAGTACACCTGCCACGCCGCCCACGCGTGCACCGGCGGGTTCACGTCGGAGAAGTTCCACTCGTATGCCGGGAGCTGGCCGTTGGCATGCATCGCCCACTCCCGACACAGCAGGACGAGCTGCGCCTTCGCGAACTCCGGGTCCACGTGCGCCAGTGCGACACAGTGGAAGGCGAGGTCCCAGGTCGCGAACCACGGGTACTCCCACTCGTCCGGCATCGAGATGACGTCGGCCAGCGCCACGTGCTTCCACGAGGTGTTGCGCCCCCGCGGCTCCGGTGCGCGGCGCTGCGGCGGGGGTGGCGGTCCGGCCGGGTCACCCTCGAGCCACTGCCTGACGTCATAGCGGTAGAGCTGCTTGCCCCACAGCAGCCCGGCGAAGGCCCGGCGCGCGACCTGCCGGTCCTCCTCGGGCGGGCGCGCCGGGATCACGCTGGCGTAGAACGCGTCCGCCTCCTGCCGACGCCGGTCGAGCACCGTGTCGAACTCCGGTGTGCTGCTGCCCTTCTCGTCACCATCCCGGCGTCGCAGGCGCAGCCGGACCGTTACCGACTCCCCCGGCGCCACCGCGTCGACGTGGTACCAGAACGCCGCCTTGGTGCCCTCAGCGGCTGGATTCAGCAAGGACTCGTCCCCGTGCACGATTGCCCGGTCGACCGCGTCCTTGGGGTGCGCCGAGGCACCCGGGGGCGTGTCGCCATACAGACCCTTGAAGTTGGTCTCGTTGTCGCACACGAGGACTCGCGGATCACCCTCGGCGGTGACGAGGTAGCGACCCAGCCACCCGTGCTCGGCCTGCACCGCAACCCCAGCACGAGCACCCGCCCCGGCGCCCTCGCCCGCGTCGACCACCCGCAGGGAGGGCCGCCGGTCATCAGCCCCCCACGACCAGGTGTTGCGGAACCACAACTGCGGGACCAGGTCCAGCGGCGCGGGGTCCGGTCCCCGGTTGGTCGCCGTCACCTCGACACAGATGTCGGTCGGCGAGGCCTTGGCGTGCGTGGTGACGACGTCGAAGAACCGGTCGTCGGCCAGCACGCCCGTGTCGCTGAGCTCGAACTCCTCATCCCCCCGGCCGCGCCGGCCGTTCTCGGCGACCAGCTCGGCATACGGAAAGCGTTGCTGTGGATAGCGATACAACGACTGCGCCCACGAATGGGTAGGGGTGGCGTCGAGCGCCCACCAGTACTCCTTGGCGTCCTCGCCGTGGTTGCCCTGGGCGTTGGTCAGGCCGAAGTAGCGTTCCTTGAGCCGGTCGTCCTGCCCGTTCCACAGGGCGACGGCGAGGTTGAGGAAGCCGAACCGGTCGCAGATGCCGGCGATCCCGTCCTCACCCCAGCGGTAGGCGCGCCGGTGCGCGTGGTCGAACGGGAAGGAGGCCCAGGCGTCGCCGTCGGCGGAGTAGTCCTCGCGCACGGTCCCCCACTGCCGCCCGGAGACGTAGGGACCCCACAGCTTCCACGGGTCGTCGTCACTCGGCGCCTCGGCGAGCCGGCGGTGCTCCGGGGTCTGCTGGCCATCCTGCGGGCCGGTCGGGGTCGAGGCGGCGTTGGCGGTCACGCCCCACACTGTGCCACGCGGGAAATCTCAGACGGCGTATGCCGCGAGCTCGTCCACCAGCGTCGGGCCCACCTTGGCGGCCACGCGGGTGCCGTCGGCAGTGTGCTCGCTGGTGAGCACCTCACCCTCGTCGTGCAGCCGGCTGAGCAGGTCGCCGCGGTTGTAGGGCAGCAGCACGTCGACGGCGATGTCGGGGTGCGGCAGCTCGCGGTCGATGAGCTCGCGCAGCTCCTCGATCCCCGCGCCGGTGTGCGCCGAGACCGCGATCGCGTGCTTCTCGTGGCGCAGCAGCCGCTGGACCACCTCGGGGTCGGCCGCGTCGACCTTGTTGACGACGACGACCTCCTTGACCTCACCGGCACCGACGTCGGCGAGCACCGCGCGCACCGCGGAGATCTGCCCCTCGGGGTCGGGGTGCGAGCCGTCGACCACGTGCAGCAGCAGGTCGGAGTCGCTGACCTCCTCCAGCGTGGAGCGGAACGCCTCGACCAGCTGGTGCGGCAGCGAGCGGACGAAGCCGACCGTGTCGGACAGCGTGTAGGCGCGACCGTCCTCGGTCTCGGCCCGGCGCACGGTCGGGTCCAAGGTGGCGAACAGCTGGTTCTCCACCAGCACACCCGCGCCGGTCAGCCGGTTGAGCAGCGAGGACTTGCCGGCGTTGGTGTAACCGGCGATCGCCACGCTCGGCACCCCGCCCGCGCGGCGGCTGTGCCGCTTGGTGTCGCGGGTGGTCTTCATGCCGACGATCTCGCGCTTGAGCTTGGCGATGCGCTGGTTGATCCGCCGCCGGTCCAGCTCGATCTTGGTCTCGCCGGGGCCACGGGAGCCCATGCCCTGACCGCCGGCTGCCTGGCCACCGGCCTGCCGGGACATCGACTCACCCCAGCCACGCAGCCGCGGCAGGAGGTACTGCAGCTGGGCCAGCTCGACCTGGGCCTTGCCCTCCTTGCTCTTGGCGTGCTGGGCGAAGATGTCGAGGATCAGCGCCGTCCGGTCGATGACCTTGACCTTGACGATGTCCTCCAGCGCGCGCCGCTGGCTCGGCGCCAGCTCGCTGTCGCAGATGACGGTGTCGGCGCCCTCGGCCAGGACGATGTCGCGCAGCTCGGCGGCCTTGCCGGCGCCGAGGTAGGTGCCCGCGTCCGGCCGCATGCGGCGCTGGAGCACCCCGTCGAGGACCTGCGACCCGGCGGTCTCGGCCAGGGCGGCGAGCTCGCGCAGGGAGTTCTCGGCATCCTCGAAGGTGCCCTCGCTCCACACGGCGGCGAGCACGACGCGTTCGAGGCGCAGCTGGCGGTACTCGACCTCGGTGACGTCCTGCAGCTCGGTCGACAGGCCGCTGACGCGGCGCAGCGCCCGGCGCTCCTCGCGGTCGAGCTGCTCGCCGTCGTAGTCGAGGATGGTGTCGTCCCAACCGTCGGCGTGGTCGTCGGTGGGGGACGAAGCGGCACCCAGGGCCGAGGCCCGGGTGCCGAAGAGATCACGGTGCTTGGTGGTCATGTCCTCCTCAGGGTCTCACCTGCAGAACGCCGACGGCGAGTTCTTTATGCCGTCGTGACCTGCCCGCGCCGGTACCGTGAGCGCCGATGACCGCGTCCTCCGACCACTACTTCAGCGCCCGGCCGGCCAGCTCCGGCGAGCGGCGCTCCCTGCACGTGCACCTCGCGGGCCGGCACCTCACCGTGCGCACGGCCCCCGGGGTGTTCTGCCCCGAGCGCCTCGACCTCGGCACGCGGGTGCTGCTCGAGCACGTCCCCGACCCGCCGGGGACCGGCACGCTGCTGGACCTGGGCTGCGGCTGGGGCCCCGTCGCCCTCACCCTCGGCCTGCTCTCCCCCGATGCCGAGGTGTGGGCGGTCGACGTCAACGAGCGCGCCCTCGACCTGACCCGCGAGAACGCCCGCGCCGCAGGGGTCGAGCGCCTGCACGCCGCCCCGCCCGAGGACGTCCCCGGGGACCTGGTCTTCGAGCAGATCTGGTCCAACCCGCCGATCCGGGTCGGCAAGCAGGTGCTCCACGAGCTGCTGCTCACCTGGCTGCCCAGGCTGGCCGCCGGTGGCACGGCATACCTCGTCGTGCAGCGGAACCTGGGCTCGGACTCGCTGCAGAAGTGGCTCGCCCGGGAGCTGGACGGCCGCTGGCCCGGGGACTTCGAGGTGAGCCGGCACTCCAGCGCCAAGGGGTTCCGGGTGTTGCAGGTGGACCGCCGCTGACCCGCCGTCGTCTCTGCGGCGTCAGGCCAGGGTGGTCGTCCCGTCGGCCACGAGCACGGCCTTGCCGGCCAGCTCGACCCGCTGCCCCTCGAGCGCCCGCACGCGCAGGCCACCACCGGGCACGTCGACCCACCACGTCGTGTTGTGCGCCGTCTCCCCCGCCCACCAGCGGGTCGCGAGCGCCGCAGCAGCGGCGCCGGTGCCGCACGAGCGGGTCTCCCCGACGCCGCGTTCGTGCACCCGCATCGCGATGTGCCCGGCGGCGAGCGGCCGGACCAGCTCGACGTTGGTGCCGTGCGCGGGCCGCGGCATCACCTCGGGCGCCTCACGGAGCCGGACGCGCTCCAGGTCGACCTCGTCGGGCAGCGCGACCACGGTGTGCGGGTTGCCCAGGTCGATCGACAGCCCGGGCAGCGGGTCGAGCCCGGCGACCTTGACCATCGCGTCGGAGCCCTTCTGCTGCGCGGCCTCGCGGTCGGCGAGGCGCCACGGGCCGAGGTCGACGGCGATCAGCTCACCCTCGAAGCGCACCACCTTGACCCCGGCGCGGGTGGCGATCGCGAACTCGTCGGCGGTCTCGAGGCCCTCACGGCGCAGGTAGGTCGCGAACACCCGCGTCCCGTTGCCGCACATCTCGGCGAGGCCGCCGTCGGCGTTGCGGTAGTCCATGAACCACCGCGCCTCACCCGCCTGCTCGCGCACCGACTCCTCGGTGGCGGCGGACGTCGGGACCACGCGGATCACGCCGTCGCCGCCGATGCCGGCGCGCCGGTTCGCCAGTGCCCGCACCTGCTGCGCGGTCAGGTCGTCGCTGCCGTCGAGGTCGGGCACGAGGACGAAGTCGTTCTCGGTGCCGTGTCCCTTGGTGAACGCCCGCCCGGGCCGCCCGTCAGTCATCACGCCCCATTGTCGTTCCCTCCTGCGCCGCGCGGCGCACCGCCTCCAGGGCCCGGTCGACCAGCTTGGGGTCGTCGTGGCCCAGCCACGTGATGCGCGGGTCCGGCCGGAACCACGACTGCTGCCGCCGCGCGAGCCGCCGCGTCGCGGTCGCGGTCTGCTCCTGCGCCTCCTGCGCCGACAACTCGCCGCCGAGGTGCGCCAGTGCCTCCCGGTAGCCCAGCGCCTTGCTGGCCGTGCGGCCCTCACGCAGCCCCTGCCGGTCCAGCTCACGGACCTCGTCCAGCAGCCCGGCCGCCCACATCCGCTCCACCCGGCGCCCGATCCGCTCGTCCAGCTCCTCCCGCGGCACCCGCAGGCCGAGCACCACGGTCGGTGCCACGAACTCGCGGGCGGGCATCGTGGCCGAGAACGGTCGGCCGGTCAGCGTGATGACCTCCAGCGCCCGCACCAGCCGTCGCCCGTTGGCCGGCTCGATCTGCTCGGCCGCGGTCGGGTCGAGCCGGCCCAGTCGGGCGTGCATCGCCCGCGCCCCCCAGCGGGCCAGCTCCCCCTCGAAGTGCTGGCGCACCGCCGGGTCGGTCGGTGGGATCTCCAGCCGGTCCAGGGCCGCCCGCACGTACAGTCCCGACCCGCCCACCAGCAGGGGCAGCGCGTCGCGTTCCCGGATCGCCGCCAGGTCCGCCCGTGCCGCCCGCTGGTATGCCGCCACGCTGGCTTCCGCGCGCACGTCCAGCACGTCGAGCTGGTGGTGCGGGATGCCGCGGCGCTCGGTCGGCGGGAGCTTCGCGGTGCCGATGTCCATCCCGCGGTAGAGCTGCATCGCGTCGGCGTTGACCACCTCACCGCCGAGCCGCTGCGCCAGCTCGAGGCCCAGCTCGGACTTGCCGCTGGCCGTCGGACCCACCACGGCCACGACCGGCAGCGTCGAGGGGACCGGCGGGGACGGGTCCGACGCGGCGCTCATGGCCCGCAGTCTGGCAGAACCCGCACGCCGGCCGGCCCGTGCTCGCGACTCCGGCCGTCCCCGTGCGGGCAGCCCAGCTGGGGCCGGACAGCGGTTGAGGACGGGCCGCCCGGGTAGGAGGGTGGACGTGCGGCGGCGCGTGCACGGCATACCGGCGTGTCCGCGGGCATGGCTGGTCCCGGACCGGCGCTGCCGGGCACCGCGGCCGCACGTGACCGCACCGACGAACGGGAGTTGAGCATGAGCCAGCAGGACCAGGGACAGCCGACCGGCTCGGGCGCCGCCTCGGACGCCTCGGGCAGCGAGCAGCAGCAGGGCTCCGGCTACCGGCAGACCGACGACTCCGGGACTGTGACCGGCGGCGCGGACAGCATGGGCGACCTCGGCAGCCACAGCGCCGGGGAGCAGTCGACCGGCGGGGCCGGTGGCGGCGGGCACGCCCCGGAGTCGGTCACCGACAGCGGCAAGGGCAGCGTCGACGGGGCGCCCAACACGACGTCCAGCACCAGCGGGGTGGCCGAGGGGATTACCGGCCCGGAGTGGGTGCGGGAGCACGGCACGCCCGGCGCGGGCGACCAGAAGTGAGGACCGGACGTGAGTGACAGCAGCAGCACCGGCAGCGGCCAGGGATCCGGCGGCCAGGGATCCGGCGGCCAGGGCACCGGCCGCGGTCAGGTCAGTGAGGGTGGCTTCCAGTCCGACACCGGCACCGGCCCGCACATCGCGACCACGCCGTCGGGCGGGGCCAACCAGGCAGGCGCGGCCTCGGACGGCAGCAACGAGATGACCTACCACGGCGGCGACACCGGTGCGGGCGCCGGTGGTCTCCTGCCCGGGCGGCAGGAGGAAGCCAAGGAGGAGCTGGCCGCCGAGGCGCTCGACGGCGACGCGGTCCCCTCGGGCACGGGCCGGGACACCGCCCAGATCGCCGAGCCGGCGGGCACCGGGACCCCGCCGCTGACCAACGTGCCGGCGGACCGTCCCGGCCCGGAGGCGGCCAAGGTCAATGCGCCCGACGACCGCGACGACCCCGACGACACCGACGAGGAGGACGAGGGAGACGAACCGGTCGCACCCGTCTGACCTGCCACCGGCGGAGCCATGCAAGACGTGGCGGCGAGTCCGATTGCTGTGTCGCTAGCCTGTGCCCATGTCGTCGGCTCCCATCGAGATCCACGTCATCGCCGACTCCACCGGCGACACGGCGGCGCGCGTGGCTCGAGCGGCCCAGGCGCAGTTCGTCTCCCACCCGACGCGGATCATCCGCCACCCCCGGATCATGACCGCCGAGGGCCTGCGGATGGTCTTCGACCGGATGGAGTCCGACGGCTCCAAGCACGTCGCCGTCTTCTCCACCCTCGTCGACGACGGGTTGCGCGCCCTGCTCACCGAGCTCTGCGAGGACCTGCACGTGGCGCACTGCGACCTGCTCGGGCCGGCGCTCGAGACGCTCGAGCAGGTCAGCGGCGATCGCGCCGAGCGCGTGCCGGCCCGGCCGGTCGGGATCGACCCGGACTACTTCAAGCGCATCGCCGCGATGGAGTTCGCCGTCAAGAACGACGACGGGCAGCTGCCGGAGAAGCTCGCCGACAGCGACATCGTCCTGGTCGGGGTCTCCCGGTCGGGCAAGACCCCGCTGTCGATGTACCTCGGCTACCTCGGCCACCGCACCGCCAACGTGCCGCTGGTGCGCGGGATCCCGGCGCCGCCCCAGCTGTTCGACCTACCGCGGTGGAAGGTCGTGGCGCTCACCATCGACCCCGAGCGCCTGTCCAAGATCCGCGGCCGCCGGGTCAAGGCGCTGGGCGCCGGCCGCGGCCGCGACGGCTACGCCGAGCTGACCCGGATCTACGACGAGCTCGACGAGGCCAGCGCGGTCATCCGCCGCCTCGGCTGCCCGGTGATCGACACCACCTCACTGGCACTGGAGGAGGCCGCCGGCCGGGTGATCGAGCTCGTGGACGACCGCCGCCGACGCTCCGGCGCCGCGCCCTGAGCCCATGACCTGACCCCGGACCCCATGACCTGACCCCGCTGCCTACCGCAACCACCCCGCCCGAGCGGGCCAATCAAGGAGAACGCATTGACCAGCACGAGCAACGCGAGCACCACTGCCCCCCGGGACGAGGAGGCCCGCGCCATCTACGACCTCTCCGAGGGCAGCATCGAGATGAAGCCGCTGCTCGGCGGCAAGGGCGCCAACGTCGCCGAGATGATGCGCCTCGGGGTGCCCGTCCCCGACGGGTTCACGGTCACCACCGCCGCCTGCGTGGAGGCGATGGACAAGGGTGGTGAGTGGCCCGAGGGCCTGTGGGACGGCATACAGGAGGCGCTGGGGCGGCTCGAGGAGCGGACCGGTCGCAAGCTGGGCGCGGCCGAGAACCCGCTGCTGGTGTCGGTGCGCTCGGGCGCGGTCATCTCGATGCCGGGGATGATGGACACGATCCTCAACCTGGGCATCAGCGACGAGTCGGTCGAGGCCCTCGGCAAGGAGGCGGACAGCCCGCGCTTCGCCTGGGACGCCTACCGCCGGTTCATCCAGATGTATGGCGAGGTCGTCGAGCAGGTGCCCGCGCACGTCTACGAGGACGCGCTCGCGGCCATGAAGTCCGACCGCGGGGTGGAGCAGGACACCGAGCTGAGCGCCGAGGACCTGCAGGAGCTGGTGCAGCAGTTCAAGGACCTCTCCCGCGAGCACATGGGCGAGGAGCTGCCCACCGACCCCCGCGAGCAGCTGCGCCGGTCCGTCGACGCCGTCTTCAAGTCCTGGCTGAACCCGCGCGCCGGGGTCTACCGCAAGGCCAACGGCATCCCGGACGACCTCGGCACGGCGGTCAACGTCATGCAGATGGTGTTCGGCAACCGCGGCGACACCTCCGCGACCGGCGTGTGCTTCACCCGCAACCCGGCCACCGGCGCCAAGGAGCTCTACGGCGAGTTCCTGCTCAACGCCCAGGGCGAGGACGTGGTCGCGGGCGTGCGCACCCCCAAGCCGCTCGCCGAGATGGAGCAGGTGCTGCCGGACGCGTTCCGCGAGCTCGTCGACACGATGAAGCGGCTCGAGGAGCACTACGGCGACATGCAGGACATGGAGTTCACCGTCGAGGAGGGCAAGCTCTACCTGCTGCAGACCCGCAACGGCAAGCGCACCGCCTCGGCCGCGTTCAAGGTCGCCCGCGACATGGTCGAGGAGGGCGTGCTCACCCGCGAGCAGGCGCTGCGCCGGATCGAGCCGGCCCAGCTGGACCAGCTGCTGCACCCGGCGATCGACCCCGAGCACGGCCAGGAGCCGATCACCAAGGGGCTCAACGCCTCCCCCGGTGCCGCGGTCGGCGAGGTCGTGTTCGACGCCGAGACCGCCGAGCGCCGGGGCAAGGCCGGCGACGCGGTCGTGCTGGTGCGCTGGGAGACCTCACCGGACGACATCGGCGGCGTCATCGTCGCCCAGGGTGTGCTCACCGCCCACGGCGGTATGACGTCCCACGCCGCCGTGGTGGCCCGCGGGATGGGCAAGCCCTGTGTCGCGGGGGCGTCGGGCCTCAAGATCGACGCCAAGGGCAAGACGCTGACGATCGGGTCCACCACCTTGCGTGAGGGCGACACGATCACCCTCGACGGCTCGACCGGCGAGGTCTACGAGGGCGCGCTGAAGCTGGTCCCGCCGCAGGTGAACGAGGACTTCTCCACCATCGTCGGGTGGGCCGACGAGGTGCGCCGGCTGCAGGTGCGGGCCAACGCCGACAACGGCGACGACGCCAAGCGGGCGCGGGAGTTCGGCGCCCAGGGCATCGGTCTGTGCCGCACCGAGCACATGTTCATGGACGAGTCCCGGCTGCCCGCGGTGCGCCGGATGATCCTCGCCGAGTCCGACGAGGAGCGAGAGGCGGCCCTGGCCGAGATCCTGCCGATGCAGCAGTCGGACTTCGAGGAGATCTTCACGGCGATGTCCGGGCTGCCGGTGACCGTGCGGCTGCTGGACCCGCCGCTGCACGAGTTCCTGCCCAACCTCGTCGACCAGGCCCTGCACGTGCAGCGGCTGGAGCTGCAGGACGGTGACCAGCGGGAGCTCGCCGAGGCGCGGCACCTGCTGGCGCAGGTCAAGAAGCTCACCGAGCAGAACCCGATGCTCGGCACGCGCGGCGTGCGGCTGGCGCTGATGTACCCGGAGATCCCGCAGATGCAGGTGCGGGCCATCGTCCGGGCCGCCTTGAAGGTCAAGGCCGACGGCGGGGACCCGCACGTCGAGATCATGGTGCCGCTCGTGGCGTTCGACGAGGAGCTGCGCCGGATGCGCGAGATCATCGACGAGACCGTCGCCGAGGAGCTCGAGCAGGCCGGGCAGGAGCTGCCCTACACCGTCGGCACGATGATCGAGCTGCCCCGGGCCGCGCTGCGGGCGGACGAGATCGCCGAGCACGCCGACTTCTTCAGCTTCGGCACGAACGACCTGACGCAGACCGGCATCGGCATCTCCCGCGACGACGCCGAGGGCGCGTTCCTGTCGCTCTACGTCGACCAGGACATCGTCAAGCGGAACCCGTTCTCCTCGATCGACCGGGACGGCGTCGGCGACCTGGTGCGGATCGGCTGTGAGCGCGGGCGCTCGGTCAAGCCGGACCTCAAGCTCGGCGTCTGCGGTGAGCACGGTGGCGACCCGGCGTCGATCGGGCTGTTCAACGAGATCGGCCTGACCTACGTGTCCTGCTCGCCGTACCGCGTGCCGATCGCCCGGTTCGCCGCCGCGCTGGCCGTGCTCGACCAGCGCGAGCGCGACGAGCAGTAGCCCCCACCCCGCACTGACGACCTCGTGTGTGGCGTTTCCAAGGCGTCGAGCCACGCGAAACGCCACACACGGCGTCGTCAGTCGCCAGGGCCAACGGCCCGTAGGCTCGGCTGTCGTGACGGACTACCTCGACCTGAACCGCGCCAACTGGGACGAGCGGGCGCCGGCACACGCCGCCTCGCCGGACTACCGCGTGGAGCGGTTCGTGAGCGACCCGGCATACCTCTCGGAGGTGGTGCGCTTCGACCAGCCGCGGCTCGGTGGGGTGAGCGGGCTGGACGCCGTGCACCTGCAGTGCCACATCGGGACCGACACCTTGTCGCTGCACCGGTTGGGTGCCCACGTCACGGGGCTGGACTTCTCGGCGGCCTCGATCGAGCAGGCGCGGGCGCTCGCGCAGCGGGCCGGCGCACCGATCGACTACGTCGAGAGCGACGTCTACGGCGCGGTCGAGGCGCTGGGCGGGCGGCCCTTCGACCTCGTCTACACCGGCGTCGGCGCCCTGTGCTGGCTGCCGGACATCCGCCGCTGGGCGCAGGTCGTCGCCGCGCTGCTGCGGCCGGGCGGACGGCTGCACCTGCGCGAGGGGCACCCGATGCTGTGGGCGCTCGACGAGACCGATCCGTCCGGGAAGCTGGTGGTCGGCTACCCGTACTTCGAGACCGCCGAACCGCTCGTCTGGGACGACGGGTCCACCTACGTCGAGACCGACCACGAGTTTGCGTCGACGGTGACGCACGAGTGGAACCACGGGCTCGGCGAGATCGTCACGGCGCTGCTCGAGGAGGGGCTCCGGCTGACGATGCTGGTCGAGCACGACACCGTCCCGTGGGAGGCGCTGCCCGGGCAGATGGAGCTCGTCGACGCACCGGCCGGCCCCGGCACCAGCGACACGGTCCGCGAGTGGCGGCTGCGCGAGCGGCCGGAGCGGCTGGCCGCGTCCTACACGCTCCAGGCCGTCAAACCCGCCTGATCTTGACCCACCCCGGGCACTGACCTTGACCCACCCCGGGCACTGACGACGCCGTGGGTGGCGTTTCGCCTCGGGATCGAGGCCCGAAACGCCACCGACGAGGTCGTCGGTCGGAGGGGGCGTCGGTCGGAGGGGGCGGCGCTCAGGCTGGAGCGCGGCGCTCAGGCTGGGGCACGGTGCCAGTCGGCGACGAACCACCCCACGCCGTATGGCGACCCGCGCCACCGCAGGTCGGCTCGCCACGGTGCCCCGCGGCTGGCGACCGCCAAGGCCGGCCAGAGCCCGGCGCCCTCGGCGGACAGGTCGGTGCCCGCCGCGGAGTCGAGCGCTGCCACGGCCTCGGGGTCGCCCGAGGCCAGCGCGGCACAAACGGATTCGTCGTAGGCGGCCGCCTGCGGCGCCAGGGCGGCCGGGTCCTCGGGACCGTGCGGCGCGGCGCCGCCGGCAACGAGGACGAGCCCGACAGGCGCGAGATCGTGCTCGAGGGTGTGGCCGTAGCCGGCAGCGGCACCCGGCGTGACGGTCACCCAGAGCGTCTCGGACCACAGCTCCTTGGTGGCCGGCTCGGCGCGGGCGACCTCGCCGCACAGGGCCCGGGCGACGAGCAGCGGTGTGGGCACGAGCGACTCGTCGGCCGGTCGCTCCCCCGGCACGTGGGGCAAGGGTGGTCGGGCCCCGGGTAGCGCGGCGAGCTCCACGGACGGCCCGAAGGAGCGGTCGACCAGTTTCCCGGCCAGGTCGTGCGAGCGCGACCCGGCCTCGTCGGCCGGGTCTCCCTCGGCGACGACGACCAGCCGGCCGATCGGCCGGCCCCCCGAGCCGAGGAGCCGGGTCAGCACGGACGCGACTGCGGCACAGGCCGATTCGCGCGCAGGGGCGACGTCCGAGTCGGCATCTCCCACGACTCCGGGCAGCAGTGCCGGGGTCCCGGGGACCACGGCGGCAGCGACGAGCACGGCGGGCGGTCAGTGCGCGCCGCAGGCGGGTGCAGCGGCGGCGAGGGGGGCCGGCTTGCCGAGGGACGGCATACCGAGGCTGACCTTGGGCCGGCCGGGCTCGGGCTGGTCCTGCAACGCGGCCCAGGCGTCGCCGCCGGCGCTCCGGCGCACCCGGTACGTGCCACCCCTCACGCCCGAGTCGGCGACGAGGTGGTGCGGAGCCCCGTAGGTGACGTCGACCTCGACCAGATCACCGGGCCGGGGCCGCTCGGCACCCTCCGGCACGGCGAAGTGCACCAGCCGGTTGTCGCGGGCCCGGCCGGAGAGCCGGTCGGTCTCGGCGTCCTTGCGTCCCTCCCCGGTGGCGACGAGGACCTCGACCGTGGAGCCCTCGAGGGCGCGGTTGCCGGCCCAGGAGACCTCCTCCTGCACCTCGATGAGCCGGTCGTAGCGGTCCTGCACGACGGCCTTCGGCACCTGCCCGTCCATCTCGGCGGCGGGCGTGCCGGGGCGGATGGAGTACTGGAAGGTGAACGCGCTGGAGAACCGCGACGCGCGCACCACGTCCAGCGTCGCCTGGAAGTCCTCCTCCGTCTCCCCCGGGAAGCCCACGATGATGTCGGTGGTGATGGCGGCGTCCGGGATCCGCTCCCGCACGCGGTCCAGGATGCCGAGGAACTTCTTGCTGCGGTAGGAGCGGCGCATCGCCTTGAGCACGGCGTCGGAGCCGGACTGCAGCGGCATGTGCAGGCTCGGCATGACGTTCGGCGTCTCGGCCATCGCGTCGATGACGTCGTCGGTGAAGGCGGCCGGGTGCGGGCTGGTGAAGCGCACCCGCTCCAGCCCCTCGATCTCGCCGCACGCCCGCAGCAGCTTGCCGAACGCCTGCCGGTCGCCGAACTCCACGCCGTAAGTGTTGACGTTCTGCCCCAGCAGCGTCACCTCGACCACGCCCTGCGCGACGAGGGCCTCGATCTCGGCGAGGATCTCGCCGGGCCGTCGGTCGGCCTCCTTGCCGCGCAGGCTGGGCACGATGCAGAACGTGCACGTGTTGTTGCACCCCACCGAGATGGAGACCCAAGCGCTGTATGCCGAGTCGCGTCGCGTGGGCAGCGTGGACGGGAAGGTCTCGAGGGACTCGAGGATCTCGACCTCGGCGCGCTTGTTGTGCCGGGCGCGATCGAGGAGGGCCGGCAACGAGCCGATGTTGTGGGTGCCGAAGACGACGTCGACCCACGGCGCCTTGTCGACGATGGTCGAGCGGTCCTTCTGGGCCAGGCAGCCGCCGACGGCGATCTGCATGTCGGGGTTTCGCTGCTTCACCGGGCGGAGCTGGCCGAGGTTGCCGTAGAGCTTGTTGTCGGCGTTCTCCCGCACGGCGCAGGTGTTGAAGACGACGACGTCGGCGGCCTCGGGCCGCTCCGGCAGGCTGGCTACGTCCACGTAGCCGGCCGTCTCCAGCAGCCCGGCGAGGCGCTCGGAGTCGTGCACGTTCATCTGGCACCCGTGGGTGCGGACCTCATACGTCTTCATCGCGCCCACCAGCGTACGTGGTGGGCCTACCTGGCCACGTCCGCGGCGTAGTTCTCCCGGCGGGCGATCTGCTCGAGCGTCTCCTGGGGGAGGAACTCCTCGGCGGCGAGCAGCCCGGGCAACAGGTCCTTGTCGGTGGTGAGGGCGCGGAACATCGTGGTGACGGTGACGTCGTGGTCCGGGCGGCGGGTGACCCGGACCTCATCGCCCGCCCGGACGGTGCCGGGTCGGACGATGGCCAGGTAGGCACCGGGCCGGGCGACCCGCGTGAACGTCGGCAGCCAGCCCTTCTCCCCCATCCAGCCGCGGAACGTGCGGCACGGGATGCGCGGGCAGGTCACGACCAGCTCGACGCCGTCGTCACCGACCTCCCAGCGCTCGCCGATGAGGGCGTCGTTGACCTGCAGGCCGGTGGTGGTGAAGTTCTCGCCGAAGGTGCCGTTCGGCAGGTGGCGGCCGAGCCGCTGCTCCCAGTCATCGAGGTCCTCGCGGGTGAAGGCGTAGACCGCCTGCTCGTCGCCGCCGTGGTTCTTGCGGTCGCCGACGAAGTCGCCGACCAGGCCGCTGCCGATGCCGTCCACGTGCTTGGCACCGGGTGCCCGCAGCTGCACCGGGCCCTCCTGCGGCCGCTTGTCGATGCCGGTCCGGCCCGCCCAGGTGTGCTCGGAGACCAGGGGCGCGCCGATGTTCACGGAAAGCAGGTGGGGCACCCGGTCAGGGTAGCGACGCTGTCGGTGCCGGTCGGCATACATTTGGGCGTGGTCAGCAGCCTTCGCTTCGAGGAGCACCTCACGGCCATCGAGGCGGCCGGCAACCTCCGTGGCGAGGGGCCCGCCGCTCCGGAGGCGGAAGAGGTCCGCGCCGTGGTCGCGGCCGCCGAGGTGAGCTCGTGCACGCCGCCGCGTTCACTCTGCTTCGCGACCGTGCGGTGCGCTGCCATGCTGGACCCGTGCACGACGACGAGCTAACCGTCTACGAAGCGGCCGGTGGCGCGGCGGGCCTGCTGCGCCTGTCCCGCGCGTGGCACGAGCGGGTCATGGCCGACGAGGTGGTGAGCCACGCCTTCAGCCACGGCTACCACCCGCAGCACAGCGAGCGACTGGCGGCCTACTGGGGAGAGGCGCTCGGTGGGCCGGCCACGTTCTCCGCGCAGTACGGCGACGAGACATCGGTGGTGCGGATGCACAGCGGCAACGGTCCGCACGAGGAGATGAACCGCCGGGCGATCGAGTGTTTCGACCAGGCGCTGGTGGATGCCGGCCTGGCCGATGACGACCGGCTGCGGCAGGTGCTGCACGACTACTGGGCTTGGGCGACGACCACGTCTATGTACCGCTACCACGAGTCCGCCGACGCCGTCCCGAACGGACTCCCCCTGCCGCGCTGGTCCTGGGACGGCCTCGACCCGGCGACCGCGCCACCGGGGACCTGACGGGATCATCCCGGGGACAGGAGTCCCGCGAGGGTGTGGAAGACGTAGTCGCCGAACCGCTCGAGCGACCATCCCCGGCGAACCACGAGCAGCTCGTACATCTCCGGCGCCGTCACGGACCACATCAGGTCCGCCGCGGTCTGCACGGAGACGTCCGCCCGCAGGTGCCCGGCATCCCGCAGGAATCGTGCGTTCTCCGTCATGCGCTCGTGGCGTGCCCCGTCCAGCTCGTCGAGCAAGCGACGCAGGTCCGGGTCGAGGCTGGC
>NZ_DASSTI010000063.1:0-24823 GCF_035708005.1 Segeticoccus sp.
CGACGTCACATGAACCCGCACCACTGGAGGCAGGCGTGCCGTCACCGAGGGCAGACAGCCCCTGTCAGACTGTAGGAGGAGCCATGAGCCGCCAGATCCTGACGCTGGAGCAGGTCAGCGAGCGGACCGGCGTGCCGGTCAACACGCTGCGCTTCTACCGGGCGACCGGTCAGCGAGGACCGAAGACGTTCAAGCTCGGGGGGAGAGTCGTGGCGTTCGAGGAGGACGTGGACGCCTGGGTCTCCGCCTGCTACGACGCGGAGCAGACGACCCCGTCGTCAGAAGCCGCGGGCGCCGTCCGGGCATCGAGATCGTAGTGAGGCGCGTCCGTGGCCAGCATCAAGCGACGGAGCAACGGACGCTGGCGGGCGCGCTACTACGACGCAAGCGGGCGACAGCACTCCAAGGACTTCGCGCGGAAGGTCGATGGGGAGCGGTGGCTCGCGGAACAGTCAGCGTCCATCGTCACCGGACAGTGGGTCGACCCGAGGGCCGGCAAGGTCACGGTGGCCACCATGGCCGAGGCGTGGCTCGCCGGCAACCCGAGCTGGACGGAGGCCACGCGGGCGCGCAACCGGTCGATCCTCGAGCGGCACGTCCTGCCGAGGTGGGGCCGCGTGCCGGTGTCACGGGTGGCCTTCGAGGACGTGCAGACGTGGGTGAGCGACCTGTCGGCCTCCGGCCTCGCGGGTGGAACGGTGCGCAAGGTCGCCGGTGTCCTGTCGTCCGTGCTGGCGCTCGCGGTGAAGTCCCGGCGGCTTGCGGTCAACCCTGCCCAAGGCGTCGACCTGCCCAAGCAGCGGCTCTCCCAGCGCCGCTATCTGTCGGTGGCCCAGGTGGAGGCGCTTGCCGACGCATGTGGTGACCGCGGGGACATCGCTCTCGTGCTCGCGTATTGCGGGCTGCGCATCGGGGAGCTCGCCGCCCTGCGGGTGCGGCATGTCGACCTGTTGCGGCGGCGGTTCCGCGTGGAGGAGTCGGTGACGGAGGTCAACGGCCAGCTCGCCTGGTCGTCGCCGAAGGACCACCAGCGGCGCAGCGTTCCGTTCCCGGAGTTCCTGTCCGAACCGCTGGCGGCGCGACTGGCCGATAAGGCAGCGGGCGAACTGTTGTTCGGCTCCGAACGAGGGGGGCCGTTGCGGGTGCGCAACATGCGCCGCGACTGGTTCGACGCGGCAACCGTTCGGGCCGGTGTCCCGGGTCTGACGCCGCATGAGCTGCGGCACACGGCCGCCAGCATGGCCGTGAGCGCCGGGGCCAGCGTTCTTGCGCTCCAGCGGATGCTCGGCCACGACAAGCCGAGCACGACGCTCGACGTCTACAGCGACCTCTTCGACGAGGACCTGGACGACGTGGCGCACCGGTTGAGCGAGGCCCGGGCTCGCGCTCGTAAGGCCAAAATGAGGCCAACCGCGGAATCGGAGTCGTCGCCACCGGCGTCTGCAGGGCTGTGACCTGCGGTTTTGTTGGTGCCCCCGGCAGGATTCGAACCTGCGACACCCGCTTTAGGAGAGCGGTGCTCTATCCCCTGAGCTACGAGGGCGTAACGGTCCGGCGGGATCGTCCGGCCCATTGTGGCAGGGCTCGGGCGCCCGCCACACGCCCGCCCGGCAGCAAGCCCCGGTGTCACGGGAGGGTCAACGTCAGGCCGGCAGGCGTGTAGGCAGCCGGGGCGACGGGTACGGCATACAGACCGGTGCCCATGAGCGAGAGGAGGCACCGTGCGCGTCCTCCTGGTCCATCCCAGTGCCCTGCTCTACTCCGAGCTCTTCCTGCGGCTGGAGCCCCTGGGGCTCGAACGGGTCGCCGCGGCGGTGCGGGACGCCGGGCACGAGGTGCGGGTCATGGACCTGCAGACGCACACCCACGACGAGCTGGGACATGAGTTCTCCCGCTTTCGGCCCGATGCCGTCGCCTTCGGCCTGAACTACCTCGCCAACGTCCCGGAGGTCATCGACCTCGCGCACGTGATCAAGGAGCACGCGCCGGCCACGTTCGTGTTCGTCGGCGGCCACTCGGTGTCGTTCATCGGCAGCCACGTCCTCGAGCAGGCCGGTGGCGCCATCGACGCGGTGATCCGCGGTGAGGGAGAGGTCGGGACGACCGAGCTGCTCGCGCGCGTGCCCGACGGCGCCGTGGCGGAGGCGCCCGGCGCGGTGACGCTCGAGGGGACGGGGCCGGCGCCCCGGATGCTGGACACCATCGATCGGCCGCTGCCGGCGCGGGACCTGCTCACCCGCCGGAACCGCTATTTCATCGGGGTGCTCGACCCCGCCGCGTCGGTGGAGTTCACCCGAGGGTGTCCGTGGGACTGCTCGTTCTGCTCGGCCTGGACCTTCTACGGGCGCAGCTACCGCAAGATGGCGCCGGACGTGGCCGCCGAGGACATCGCGCGGATCCGGGAACCGGGTGTCTTCATCGTCGACGACGTCGCGTTCATCCGGCCCGAGCACGGGGACGCGATCGCCGCCGAGCTGGAGCGGCGCGGCGTGCACAAGTCCTACTACCTCGAGACCCGTGCCGACGTGCTGCTGCGGCACACCGAGGTGTTCGAGCGGTGGAAGCGGCTGGGGCTGAACTACATGTTCCTCGGCATGGAGGCCCTCGACGCCGAGGGGCTCGAGCTGTTCCGCAAGCGGGTGAGCCCCGACGCCAACATCAAGGCGCTGGAGGTCGCCCGACGCATCGGACTCACCGTCGCGATCAACCTCATCGTCGACCCACAGTGGGACCGCGCGCAGTTCCAGCGGGTCCGCGAGTGGGCGATGTCGGTGCCGGAGATCGTGCACCTCACCGTGATGACGCCCTACCCCGGCACCGAGATCTGGCACACCGAAGCGCGCAAGCTGACCAGCCTCGACTACCGCCTCTTCGACATCCAGCACGCCGTGCTGCCGACGCGGCTGCCGCTGCCGGAGTTCTACCGCGAACTGGTGCGCACCCAGGGCGTGCTCAACCGCAAGCACCTCGGCGTGGCCGCGTTGGCGGCGACCAGTCGCATCGTCGCCGGGCACCTCGCGCACGGGCAGACCAACTTCGCCCGGATGCTCTGGCGCTTCAACCGCGTCTACAACGCCGACCGGCAACTGGCCGACCACCGGCAGCCCGTGGACTACGAACTGCCCCTGCCCGATCACCACCGGATCTCGGCGAAGGGCCGGCGCGAGCTCTACATCCACCCGCGCCAGGCGACCCACGCCTCCTGAGCATCGCCGCCGGCCGGTCCGGTTGCTGGCTCACCGGCGGTACGGTGAGAACGGATCCGCTGCCGGACCGGAGGAGGCCCCATGATCGGAGACCCGGGCGCGATGCTTCACGTGGACCACCCCTTCCTCGTCGACCAGTGCGAGCACCAGCGCACCGAGGTCCAGCAGCCGGCCTGCAGCGGCAACCCGCTCGGAGTCGACCTGGACCACGGCATCGTCACGCTGCCGTTCGGCTTCGGCGCGGCCCTGCCCGTCGAGCCGCCGAGCCGCCGGCCACCGGGCGTCACCGAGACCGGCGAACCCCTCGAGGACTGAGGCCCGCTGAAGCCTCGGGCACCCACTCGAACCTGACCGACCGGCCCGGCGAGTAGGGGCTGGAAGGTGCGTGCCCGGCATACTGACCGGATGCACGACGCGGCACTCGGGGGACGAGCACCCCACGGCAACCGGGACAGTCCCGCCACCATCCAACGCCGCACGGTGTCCTCCCTCGTGGGCAGCCAGATGCTCGGCGGCATCGGCGTGGCCAGTGGGATCGCGGTCGGGAGCCTGCTCGCCGAGCAGATCGTCGGCACCGCCGACCTGGCCGGGCTGGCCAACACCACGCAGGTGCTCGGCGCGGCCCTGATCACCGTCCCGATGGCCCGGCTGATGGCCGCCCGCGGCCGGCGGGTCGGTCTGGTGGCCGGCTACGCCTGCGGCACCGTGGGCGCCGCGCTCGCGATCTGGGCCGGCGTCGTGTCCTCCTTCGCCCTCCTGCTGGTCGGGACCGCGCTCTTCGGCGCGGCCACCACCTCCAACAGCCAGGCGCGGTATGCCGCCACGGACCTGGCCGAGCCGCGTCACCGTGGTCGCGCCCTCAGTGTCGTCGTCTGGGCGACCACGGTCGGCGCCGTCCTGGGCCCCAACCTGCTGGGTCCGGCCGGACGCCTGGGGCAGCTCGTCGGGATCCCGGCGCTGGTGGGGCCATTCCTGATCAGCCTGGCGGGCTTCGTGCTCGCCGGGCTGCTGCTGTCGCTGCGGATGCGGCCCGACCCGCTGCTCACCGCCCAGCGACTGTCCCGGACGGCGGGGGAGGAGGGGCACCCCCACGGGTCCCTGCGGCGGGCGCTCCGGGTGATGCGGAGCAGCCGCGGAGCCCTGCTCGGGGTCGCGGCCGTCGCGACCGGCCACACGGTCATGGTCGGCGTCATGGTCATGACGCCGCTGCAGATGCACCACGGCGGAGCAGCGCTGCGGCTGGTGGGCTTCGTCATCAGCGTGCACATCCTCGGCATGTACGCCCTCTCGCCCGTGACGGGCTGGCTCGTCGACCGGCTCGGTGCGCGGCCGGTGATCCTCGCCGGGGCGGCCGTCTTCGTCGTGGCGATGACCGTCGCCGGACGCGCACCCGAGGGGTGGTCCGCCGGCTTGATGATCGGGCTCTTCCTCCTCGGGGTCGGCTGGTCCTGCACGCTGGTGGCCGGCTCCACCCTGCTGTCCAACTCCGTCCCGCTCGCCGAACGCCCGGGCGTGCAGGGCGCCTCCGACGTCGTCATGGGCCTGTCCGCCGCCGCGGGCGGGGCGCTGGCCGGCGTCGTCGTGGGGAGCTGGGGGTTCGGCTGGCTCTGTGCGATCGCCGGGCTGCTCGCCCTCGCCCTGGGAGCGGCCACCGGGCTCTCACACGTGGGTCGTGGGTCTCGACGATCGCTGCTGACCTCCGGTGACTAGTGGTCCGAAGGTAAAGAGTCCCTGATGGAACGGTAAGGGATTTCTCCCCATTTGCCCCTGAAAGCCCTTGGGACGTCAGGAAACCGGGGTCGAACCTTGCGGTCGGGTCTCCGGAGGGAAAGCATCGCGGACTGTCCCTCCACCGCATACTCACCCGATCGGAGACCAGATGTCTCGACGCTCCCGGCTCACCACGGCCTTGGCCGTGGCGACCGCGTGCACGACCAGCATGATCGCGTTCCAGCCCGCCCTCGCCGCCGGCGCCGCCGGCGCCCCGGCCGGCAGCGCGAATCGCGGCGCCGCTGCCCCGACCCACCGAGGACCGGGACAGAACCCCGGTCACGGCAAGCAGAAGGCGTCGTCGACGTTCGACGTGCGCCAGCCGACCACCGGCGCAGAGCGGCGGGCCGAGGCCAAGGCCGCTGCCGAGCTGCAGGCCAAGCCGGAGGTCCGGCACCTGGCCCACCAGCTGGGTCCGCAGTCGGTCGTCGACATGGATGCCCAGACCGGCACGCCGCGCCAGGTGGCCAAGCTCAACGGCCTGTTGACCGGCCCCTCCTCGGCGCCGGCCGCCCAGGTCGCCCTCGGCTTCGTCCGCGGCCACCAGCAGGTGTTCGGGCTGACGGACGCAGAGGTGTCCGGCCTGCAGCTCGCCCGCGACTACGTCGACATCACCGGCATCCACCACCTGTCGTTCGTGCAGCAGGTCGGCGGGATCCCGGTCTTCGGCAACGGTCTGAAGGCGAACGTCACCAAGGACGGCCGGCTGATCAACGTCACCGGCTCGCCGATCCGCAACCTGCCGGCGCAGGCGCCGGCCACGCTGCGCGGCAGCCTCAGCGTCGACCAGGCGATCCGCATCGCCAAGCAGGACACCGGGGAGGCGCAGGTCGCTCCCGGCAAGCACGACGCCGGTGAGCACGTGCTCTTCCACACCTCCGGCGGGCTGCGGGCGGCCATCAAGACCGTGACGATGTCGGCCGAGGACCCCACGCTCGATGTCATCGACGCCGAGACCGGCAAGATCCTCTACCGCGACCACCTGAGCGCCGACCTGGCCTCGACGTCCGCGGGCGCGCACGCCGCCGTCGCCACCGGCAAGCACGGCCCGAAGGGGCAGGACAACCGGCGCGGCGCGCAGCTCGCCAACGTCTTCGACTGGTACCCGGATGCCCCGGGACGGGGCGGCCAGAGCCACGTGGTCGACCTCAACAAGCACGGCTGGCTGCCCCGCGGCTCGGTGGTCCTGTTCGGCAACAACGTGCACACCTACAGCGACGTCAACGACAACAACGCGCCCGACTCCGGTGAGGAGGTGTCCGCGACCGGCAAGCAGGGCTTCCGCTTCCCGCTGAAGCGCACCTACGTTCCGGACGAGCCGTGCACGTCCTGGGTCTGCACCTGGCACCCCGACCAGGCCTACTCGTGGCAGGCCAACCAGAGCCGGACCGGTGCGCAGAACTTCTACTTCATCAACAACTGGCACGACTACCTGGAGAAGGCACCGATCGGCTTCACCGAGGCCGCCGGCAACTTCCAGGAGGTCAACCACACCGGCCAGGGCAAGGGCGGCGACCCGGTCCACGACGAGTCGCTCGACGGGGCCGACACCAACCACGGGCTGCCCAACCTGCGGCACATCGACAACGCGAACTTCGCGACGCCGCCGGACGGGCAGTCGCCGCGCATGCAGATGTACCTGTGGCACGCCCCGAACTACCCCTACTCGGCCGACCCGTTCATCGCCACCATGGGCTCGGACGAGGCGGACATCGTCTACCACGAGTACACCCACGGCCTGTCCCACCGCCTGGTGACCGACGCCAACAACAACCCGGCGCTCGACTCCGTCCAGGGCGGTTCCATGGGTGAGGCGTGGAGCGACTGGTACGCCGAGGACTACCTGGTCAACCAGGGCCTGATGAAGGACAGCAGCGCGCCGGGCGACATCAAGCTGGGCACCTACGTCGGTGCGGGCAAGAACATCCGCAGCGAGCCGACCGACTGCCCGGTCGGCGCGGACGTCCCGGCCTGCCCGGGCACCGAGGGCACGGACGCCGGCGGCTACACCTACGGCGACTTCGGTCGGATCTTCGACGCGACCGGCGACGTGCACGCGGCGGGTGAGATCTGGGCCCAGACGCTGTGGGACCTGCGGGCGGCGGTCGGCCCCAAGCTCGCCGAGTCACTCGTGACCCGCGGCATGGAGCTGTCGCCGACGTACCCGTCCTACCTGGACATGCGCAACGCGATCCTGCAGGCGGACGAAGCGGTCTACGGCGGCTCCCACGCGACGGCGATCTGGAAGGTCTTCGCGCAGCGCGGTATGGGCTTCTTCGCCGCCTCCCTCGGCGGCGATGACCTGCACCCGGTGGAGGACTTCTCGATGCCGCCGGCCGACAACGCGCCGCGCGGGACCGTGACCGGCACCGTCACCGACGCCAACACCGGCAAGCCCGTGGCCGGCATCGCCGTCGCCTTCGGTGGGCACGACTCCGGATTCCCCGGTGACTATGCGGCGACGACCGGAGCAGACGGCACCTACAGGATCGCCGGCGTCGTGCCCGGCACCTACCCCGACGTGTTCGTCGGCGGCGCGGGCTACGACCAGCAGGTGACCACGCTCACGGTGAGCAGCGGCACCACGACAAAGGACTGGCAGGTCGTCCGCGACTGGGCCGCGTCGTCCGGTGGCGCCACGGTGACCGACTTCAACGGCCCGGACTACACCGGCTACGGCTGCGGACCGTCGGCGATGATCGACCAGTCGCTCGGCCAGGGCTGGGGCAGTGACGCCGGTGACCCCAAGCACGTCACCATCAAGCTGCCCGCGACCGTGGACATCTCCGAGCTGGCCATCGACCCGTCCAACACCTGCGGTGACGGCCCCGACGCGGCCACCGCCGGCTACACGGTCGAGACCTCCCCGGACGGCAGCACCTGGACCACCGCCGCCTCCGGCACGTTCGGCGCGGCCAACCTCGGCAAGCTCAACACGGTCGACCTGACCGCGGGCAGCACCGGGGTGCGGTACGTCCGCTACACGATGGTCGACCCGCAGGGTGGTCCGTCCGTGCAGTTCCTCGACTCCAGCGAGCTCGAGGTCTACGGGTCCCCGAGCGCCGGCTGAGGCCGCGCTCCGGCAGGCCGCCCACCTGCCTGCCGGACCCGCCACGGTGCCGGGTCGGCATACCTGCTCACGGGTATGCCGACCCGGCACCTTTGCTGTCCCTGCTCGCGGCGTGCCACACGCCGGTCCGGTGCGAGCGGCGGCTGGACGCGACGGTTAGCCTGCCGTGGTGAGCAGTGACCCGCAGATCCCCCAGGCGACCGACTCCCGGTCCGACCGCGTTGCCGCCGCCGTGCGCGGCTGGCAGCGTCACCTCGTGGACCTGGGCGGGCGCAACACGCTCCTGTGGTACCGCGACCTGCCCGCGGGCACCCTCGACCTGACCACCGCCCACCCCGGTGGTCTGGCCATGCTGCTGGCCGGCCGGCCCACCCGGCTCTCGGACCTGGTCCGCGAGCCGGCCGCGCTGGAGGAGGCCCGGCGGCGGGCCCGGATCATCCGCGCCAAGGCGGTCGAGCTGCACGAGGAGCGCGGCGTGCCGTCGGGTTTCATCGCGGTCGGCATGGCGACGTGGGAGGTTCCGGGACTGCACCGATCGCCGGCGGCGCCGGTGCTGCTGCGGACCTGCTCGCTGCGCCCCATCGGGCCCGCCCAGCAGGACTTCGACGTCGACCTGGGGGCGCGGGCCGAGCTCAACCCGGTGCTGGTGCACTACCTGCGCTCGGAGCAGGGCATCGAGGTGGACCCGGCGGCGCTGTCCGACCTGGCGTCGGCCACCGGCCACGTCGCAGGAGCCGCGAGACGACCTGGCCACGGCTTCGACCCGGACCCGGTGTTCGCCGAGCTGAACCGCGCCTGCCGGCGCGTCCCCGGCTTTCGCATCCGGCCCCGGCTGGTGGTCAGCACCTTCTCCTACGCCAAGCTGCCGATGGTCGCCGACCTCGCCGCGCTCGGCCCGTCCCTCGCCGACCACGACGTGGTGGCGGCGCTGGCCGGCGACCGGCGCGCCCAGCAGGCCGTGCACCGGGAGCTGCCCGCGGTGCCGCCGGACGCGGACCCTGCCCGCGAACGCCTCGTGCTGGACGCCGACCTCGTCCAGCAGCGGGCCGTGGAGGCGGCGCGGGCGGGGGCGAACCTGGTGGTGCACGGGGCGCCCGGCACCGGCAAGAGCCAGACGATCGCCAACCTCGTCGCCGGGCTGGTCGCCGACGGCAAGCGGGTCCTCGTCGCCGCGGAGAAGCGCGCCGCCCTCGACACCCTCGTCGGGCGGCTGCAGCGGCTCGGCCTCGGTGACCTCGTCCTCGACCCCCGGCACGGGACCGCCCGGCAGGAGCAGGCGCTGACCGGCCTCGCCGGCACGCTGGACCGGGCCGGGGACGCCGCGCCGGCCCCCGACACCGAGGTGGAGCGCACCCTGGCCGATCGCCGCACCCGGCTGGTCGACCACTGCGCGGGCCTGCACGAGAAGCGGGAGCCGTGGGGGGTCAGCGCCTTCGACGCCCAGGTCGCCCTGTCCCTGCTCGGCAGCCGGGACCACCCGCCCGTGTCCCGGGTGCGGCTGCACGGGGACACCCTGCGCACCACGTCCCGGGAACGCATGGACCAGCTCGGCCGCTTGCTCGCCGAGGCGGGCAAGCTCGGTGCCTGGACGACGGACGGCAAGGCGGATCCGTGGTACGGCGCCCGGGTCACCACCGACGACGAGGCCGACCAGGCCCTCGACATCGTGCGGCGACTGGGCAGCGGGGGCGAGCTCCGGCATACCGGAGAGACGATGGACCGGCTGCTGGGGGACACCGGGCTGCCCGCCTCCACCGCGCCGGCCGACTGGGACCGCGCACTGCAGCTGATGGGCCGCGCGCGCGAGGTGCTCGACGTGTTCCGCCCGGAGGTCTTCGACGCGCCGCTCGACGACCTCGTCGACGCGACGGCCAGCGCCGACACGCGCAGGACCGCTGGTGGGTCGCAGGGTGCCTTCGACCGGATGCGGCTGCGCCGGCAGGCCCGCTCCCTGGTCCGCCCCGGCCCCCGACCGGCTGACGTGCACGAGCAGCTCGGCAAGGCGCGCGACCTGCGCCGCGACTGGCAGAAGCTGGCCGGAGCCGGCTCCCGTCCCGCTGCCCCGGAGGTGCTGGAAGAGGCCCAGGGCGTGCACGAACCCGTCGCCGACGACCTCAGCTGGCTCGGTGAGCGGCTCGCGCCGACCGCCCAGGCCGGCGACCTGACCCACCTGCCGTTGGACCAGCTGGAGCGCCGGCTGCGTCAGCTGGAGCACCGGGCCGACCGGCTCACCGTCCTGCCCCGCGTCATCGCGACGCTGGACGAGCTGCGCGGCGCCGGCCTCGGCGAGCTGGTCGACGATCTCGCGGCACGCTCGGTGGACGTTGAGGACGTGCCGGCCGAGGTCGAGTTCGTCTGGTGGGCCTCGCTGCTCGCCGACATCGCCGACCGTGACGGCAGGTACGGCGGCCACGACGGGGAGTACCTCCGTCAGGTCGCCGAGGAGTACGTCCACGCCGACCACGGGCACCTCGACGCCGCCGTCGACCGAGTCCGCGCCACGGCGGCGCAGCGGGTCCGTGAGGCCGCTGCAGCACATCCGGACCAGGCCGAGCTCGTGCGGGCCGCCGCCGACGGGAGCGGTCGTCGCCCGACGCTGCGCCAGCTGGTCCGGCATGCGCCGGACGTGCTCTTCGCGGCCCGTCCCTGCTGGGTGGTCAGCCCGTTGGTGATCGCCTCGGTCCTGCCGGCCGAGCGGCTCTTCGACGTCGTCATCTTCGATGAGGCGTCCCAGATCGCTACGGCGCAAGCGGTTTCGGCGATCGCCCGCGCCGGTCAGGTCGTCGTCGTGGGCGATGAGCACCAGCTGGCGCCGACCTCGTTCTCGACCACCGCCGAGGACGACAAGCCCGCCGCGGAGGCCGTCTCACCCGCCTCGCTGCTGGACTCCGCAGCACGCATCCTGCCCGGTGTGCGGCTGGGGTGGCACTACCGCTCGATGGACGAGCGACTCTTCGCCTTCGCCAATGACCACGTCTACGGCGGTGACCTGGTGACCTTCCCGGGCGCCACCGGTACGGACGTGGTGCGCTACCGCCAGGTCAACGGCGCCTCGCCCGTCGACGAGGGCGGGGAACCGGTCGAGAGCACCGACGCCGAGGTCAGCCGGGTGGTCGACCTCGTCCTCTCGCACGCCCGGACCCGGCCGCAGGAGTCGCTCGGCGTCGTCACACTGACCGCGCGCCACGCGGCCCGGATCGACCAGGCCCTGCGCAAGGCGCTGCCGATGGCGGCGGACGCTGCCGCCTTCTTCCACCAGGACGCCCCGGAGCGGTTCTTCGTCAAGCCGGCCGACCAGGTGCAGGGCGAGGAGCGCGACGTCATCCTCCTGTCCGTCGGCTACGGCACCACGCCGCACGGCCGGGTCCTGCACCGGTTCGGCGCGCTCAACACCGACCGGGGGGTCTCGCTGCTGACGGTGGCCACCACGCGCGCGCGGCGCGAGATGACGGTGGTGGCCGCGTTCACCGCCGCCGACCTCGACCCGGAGCGCCTGCGCACCGACGGCGTGCGGATGCTGCGCGACCTCCTGGCGTATGCCGAGCGCGGCGGCCCCGAGCCCCTCGGCACCGCTGCTGTCCCGCAGCCGGGCGCGGCGTCCGGGCCGCACGTGCCGACCCACCCCATGGTCGATGACCTGGCCCGCCGGCTGCGCGCCGAGGGGTTGACGGTGCACGAGGACGTCGGCTGCTCGGCCCACCGGATCGACCTCACCGTCGACGACCCACGCCAGCCGGGCCGGTCGCTCGTGGCCGTGGAGACCGACGGGCCGTCCTACGGTGCGCTCGCCAGCACCCGCGAGCGGGACCGGCTCCGTCCCGAGCAGCTGCGTCGGCTCGGCTGGCAGCACCTGCGGGTGTGGACCACCGACATCTTCCGGGACCCCGCCCGCGACGTCGCCCGCGTGACCGCCGCCGTGTGGGAAGCCTCCAACGCGGCGGCCGACGTCGACGGTCTCGCCGGTGCCGGCCTGCCCGCGGGCACCGGGGTCGGCCGGGAGGCGTTCGAGGAGGACCTGGCCGGCCGCGCTGAGCAGGCCTCCCAGCCGGCGCCGCCTCCGGCCGAGGCGGAGCAGGCCAAGTCGAAGGGCAAGCGCAAGCGCCGCTTCCGCCGGTCGGACCAGACCCGCGACGACACGGACGAGGGCTGGGGCGAACGGGCGGACGAGAGCGCCCACGACCGCTGGCTGCAGGAGCAGCGCCCACCGCACTGGGGCTGATCGGCCCCGCCCTTCCCGACCGGAGGGCGGGCCGGACCGCACGGTGGGATGGGACGTGGTCGCAAGGTGGGGACTGCCCGGACCGCAAGGTGAGCTGGCAGTACGGCGACTTCCGGCGTCTCCCCCTGCGTGCCGGGTCGCCGCGAGAGCAGTACTGCCAGTTGAGCTTGCGGTTGCGGCCGGCGGTCGCTATCTCCGGACACGGCGACGGGGTGGGAGCCGGTCGGCTCCCACCCCGTCGCGTTCGTGCCTGCCCCTGCTGCTGCGTCCCCCGTGACGTGCTGCGGTCGGCGGCGCGGTGGTCAGCGACGCACGGCGAGCGAGTCGCGGATCTGCGCCAGGAGCTCGAGCTCGGTCTCGGCGACCTCGGGCTCCTTGGTCCAGCGGGCCTTGGCCATCTCGTAGGGCTTGACGACGAAGAAGTAGACGACGGCCGCGAGGATCAGGAAGGCGATCACGGCGGTGATGAACGAGCCGACGTGGATGCCCCCCGGCTGCCAGCCGGAGAAGTTCGGCGAGCCGCCGGCCTTGCCGATGATGTCGAGGATCATGGTCGTGAAGGCGGTCACGACCGCGGCGAAGGCGGTCGCCATGATGAACGCGACGGCGATCTCGACGAGGTTACCGCGCATGATGAAGTCCTTGAAGCCGGACATGAGCTGTTCCCCTTTCGGTCACGGAGGATGTGCGCGGCCGAAGACTAGCGGAGAGAAGTGTCCGAACGGTGGATGTGCAACAGGTGAGATGTGTCGTCTCACCTGTGGGGACGGATGGACAGCACCACGCCCGCGCCCGGACCGTCCTCGGCGATGGTGCCCGCCAGGCTCGCGGCCTGCTCCGCCGTCGCCGCCACCAGCACGCCCGCCGCGTCGGCAGCCCCGGTGGACCCGGTCGACGGCGCCGCCAACGAGGTGCCCGGCCCGGCGCCGGGACGGGGAGTCCCGGTCGCGAGGACGAGCAGGTCGCTGGCGACTGTGCGACCACCCGCCGCGGACAGCGCGTCGACGTGGTCCCCCGGCTGAAGGTAGTGACGGGTCGCCGGGTCCCGCAGCGGCACATGCACCGCCACCTCGTCAGCCGGCAGGTGGGCGAGCACCCCCGAGGCGTGCAGCCGGGAGGCGGGAAGGGGTTCGCCCGCGGCCACCGGGGCGTTGACGGTCCGCCCGAGCGCCGCCTCGACGGTGCGCGCCGTGCGCGGCGGCCGGCTCCTCGCCGGCCACTCGGCGACCCGCACGTCCGCCGCGCTGAGCCGCGTGCCGCTGGCCAGGTCGTGGGCCGCCACCAGGACGGGTATGCCGGGTGGAGCCTGCGCCGGTCGCAGCGCCGACAACCCCAGCACCGCCGCGAGCGCGACCAGCAGCGCGGCTCCCGCCCGGCGCAGGCGCGCGCGGTTCCACGCGGCGCGGCGGCTGGGTCCGCGCAGCGGCGGCGGCAGCAGTCGGTCGAGCCGTGACGGACGGGTAGGCGCTGGTGTGGGAGCGGTCATCGGTCAGCCCGGCAGCGCGAACGGCAGGGTGATCCCGTCGAGGACCCGGCGGCACGCGCAGGCGGCGGAGTCGTCGTCCTCCGCCGCCGGCAGCGCCGGGATCGTCGCGCGAAGCAGGTCCTTGAGGCGGTCGACGTTGCGGGCGAAGACCCGCATCACCTCCTCGTGCGTCACCGACGGACCCGCTTCGACGCCCGCGTCCAAGTCAGTCACGAGCGCGACGGTGGTGAAGCAGAGGGCGAGCTCGCGGGCGATGGCGGCCTCGGGCATACCGGTCATGCCGACGAGGGTCCCGCCCGCCGCCCGGTGCCACTGCGACTCGGCGCGGCTGGAGAACCGCGGGCCGTTGATGACGACGAGCGTGGCCCCGTCGACGGCCGGGGCGTCCTGCGCTGCCGCGGTCGCGAGCACCGCGGCCCGGCCGCGCGGACAGTAGGGGTCGGCGAAGGGGACGTGCACGACCGGCCCGGGCTCGTCATACAGGGTGTGCGGGCGACCCCACGTGCGGTCGATGACCTGGTCGGGCACGGCGAGCGTCCCCGGGCCCTGCTCGGGGAGCAGCGAGCCGACCGCGCACGGAGCGAGCACCTGACGGACACCGAGCGCTCGCAGCGCCCACAGGTTGGCGCGGTAGTTGACACGGTGCGGCGGGAAGCGGTGGTCGCGGCCGTGCCGCGCGAGGAACGCGACCGGCCGGTTGCCCACGCGGCCGAGGGCCACCTCGTCGCTGGGCTCGCCGAAGGGGGTGTCGACGCGGACGTGCTCGACGTCCTCGAGGAAGGTGTAGAAGCCGGACCCCCCGATCACCCCGACGTCGGCGCGGGAGGGCGCCGCGGCGCTCCCTCGGTCGGGCACGGACGCGGCGGGATCCGGGTGCTCGGCGGGGACAGGGGAGCTCGTCATGGTGCCGACAGTAGTGTCCGGCTGCGCGCCGTCCGGCCTGCCGTTCCCGCGCTGGGGACGGCCGGGTCACCCCGCACCCGGGGTGTGGAGGCAGGGAGTGCTCAGGCGGCCGAGCCGCTGCCCGAGCCGGTGGAGGAGCTGCTCGATCCGCTCGCGGCCTTCTGACCCGAGCTGCCCGTGCCGTTGGAGCTTGACCCGTTCGAGCTCGCGCCGCTTGAGCCCGAGCCGCTTGAGCCCGAGCCGCTGGAGCTGCTCTCCGACGAGGAGGACTTCGCCGCGGAGGAGCCGCTCTTGCCCGAGGAGCCGTTGCTGCTCGAGCGGGAGTCCGTGCGGTAGAAGCCCGAGCCCTTGAACACGACACCCACCGCGTTGAAGACCTTGCGCAGCTTCCCCTGGCACTCCGGGCACACGGTCAGGGCGTCGTCGCTGAAGGACTGGACGATGTCGAAGCGGTGGTCACACTCGGTGCACGCGTAGGCGTAGGTGGGCACGGATTCCTCCATCTGGCACTCTCGGGGTCCGAGTGCCAAGTCTACGCCGGTTCGCCGGGTGGATGTGCATCGTGAGCGGCCCGTGCCCGGCGCCACGGTCGCGTGGGGGCTCACCGGGGCTCCCGGCGGCGGGGCGGGGCGCCGCGGACGTGACGGGGGAGGACGGGGCCGCGCCGGGGCCCGGTCGTGGGCCGCTCACCGTCGCGGGGCCCGGGTGCCACGCCGCGCCCAGCAGCCGCGGCCGGCGCGTCGCGCCCGGCCGGAGGGGAGCGGTGCCACTCGGCGAGCCGGCCGCCCTCGCTGACGGCCCGGATCCGGGCCTCCGCCCTCGCCCGCGACTGCGGGGTGGCGACGATGAGCAGCTGGTCGCCGTGGCGCAGGATCGTGTCCGGCGCCGGCACGATCGCCTCGCCGTCGCGCACCACGAGCGTCACGTCGGCGCCGGTCGGGAGGCGTAGCTCGAAGACCTCGACGCCCGCGAGCTGGGAGGTCTGCCCGATCTGCACCTGCAGCACGTCGGCGCCCAGCTCCTCCAGGGGCGTGACCTCGAGCTCGACATCGACGGTGTGGTGCACGTCGCCGAGGCCGAGTCGCTGCGCCACCCACGGCAGGGTCGGCCCCTGCACGAGGGTGAAGATCACCACGAGCACGAAGACGAGGTCGAACAGCCAGTCGACACCGTGGATCCCGGCCGTCGCGGGCACGGTCGCGAGCACGATCGGCACGGCTCCACGCAGACCCGCCCACGACAGGAACGCCTGCTCGCGCAGCGGGATCCGGAACGGGGTGACCGCGATCAGGACCGAGAGCGGCCGCGCCACGAGCAGCAGCACCAGGCCGATGACGACGGCGGGGACCAGCTGGTGCACGAGCCGTCCGGGGGAGGCCAGCAGGCCGAGCAGGACGAACAACCCGATCTGCGCGACCCAGCCCATGGCCTGCGCGAATCCCCGCACGGCCGGGCGGTGCGGCAACGGCAGGTTGCCCAGGATCAGGGCGGCCACATAGGTGGCGATGAAGCCGCTGGTGTGGGCCTGGTTGGCCAGGGCGTAGGCGAGGACCGGCAGGGCGAGGATCCCGATGGAGAACAGCCCGGAGGAGGTCGAGGCGGCCTTGGGCAGCAGTTTGCCCCCGGCCCAGCCGATGCCGGCACCGATCACCGCGCCGCCGGCCAGCTCGCCGATCGCGGTCAGCGCGAGCAGCCAGAGCGGCCCGGACGACCCGTGCGCCGCCTGGTCGGCCAGCGCCACCACGATCAGCACGGCCGGCGGGTCGTTGAAGGAGGACTCGGCCTCGAGGATCCCGGTGAGCCGTGGCGGCAGCGGCACCCGGCGCAGTACCGAGAAGACGGCGGCGGCGTCGGTGGAGGAGACCACGGCACCCAGTACGAGCGCGATGGTCCACGGCAGGTGGAGCAGGTAGTGCGCACCGCTGCCGACGACGAGCACCGAGACGACGATGCCGACGGTGGCGAGCACCCCGGCCGGAGCGACCGACTTCTCGATGCTGCGCCAGGACGTGGTCAGGCCGCCCTCGGCGAGGATGAGCACCAGGGCCGAGTAGCCGAGCACCTGGGTCAGGTCAGCGGAGCTGAACCGGATGCCGAGCCCGCCGTCGCCCAGCGCCACCCCGATCGCGAGGTAGATCAAGAGGGTCGGCAGCCCGGAGCGCACGGCGAACCGGACCGCCACCACGCAGGTCAGCAGCACCAGCGTCCCGACGAGCAGGAACGGGGTGAGCTGCTGGTTGGTGATCAGGGCAGGCGCTTGTGCGATCGGCACGATGCGCACCTCCTGCCCTCGGTCGTCGACGCGGCAGCCGCACCGGCGGGCGCGCCGGCGGTCGACCACCCGCGTCCCCCGCCTGGCCGAACCTGTGGCCTAGTCTCGCAGGGTGCCGCGCCCCAAGGTCCTCCGACGCATCGCCGTGTCCGTGGTGGCCGTCATCGTGGCGGTCGCGGTCGTGCTCGGGGTGCTGGTCGTCGGGCAGCTGCGCCGCTCCCTCCCGCAGACGTCCGGTGAGCTGCACGTGGCCGGGCTGGGAGGGGACGTCACGGTCATCAGGGGAGCACACGGCATACCGCAGATCTATGCCGACAACCCCGAGGACCTCTTCCGCGCGCAGGGCTTCGTCGCGGCCCAGGACCGTTTCTTCCAGATGGACCTGCGCCGGCACATCGTCTCCGGGCGGCTGTCCGAGCTGGTCGGCAAGGACGGGCTCGACACCGACCGGGTGATCCGGACCATGGGCTGGTACCACGTCGCCCAGGAGGAGCTGCCCAAGCTCAGCCCGAAGACGCAGAGCTACCTGCGCGCCTACGCCGACGGCGTCAACGCCTACATCTCCTCCAAGGGCTCGCCGTCGGACATGTCCTTGGAGTATGCCGTCCTGGCCCGGAAGTTCCCCGGCTACCACGTGCGCCGGTGGACCCCGGTCGACTCCCTCGCCTGGCTGAAGGCGATGGCCTGGGACCTGCGCGGCGACTACGCCGACGAGCTGGCCCGGGCGCGACTGGCCGGGACGATGTCGATGCGGCACATCGACGCGCTCTACCCGCCCTACCCCTACCGGGTGCACGCCCCGATCCTGTCCGCCCGGGACTGGTCACCGCCGCCGGGCGCCGGACAGCTGCCACCGGCCGCGCACGGGCGGGGCGCCACGGTGAACGCCGCCTACCGCTCGCTGCGCACCCCCGACGCGCGCAGGGCGTTCTCGGCGGTGAACGCTGCCCTCCGCAAGATCCCGGCGACCTTGGGCCGGGGGGAGGGCATCGGCTCCAACTCCTGGGTGGTCAGCGGCGCCCACACCACCACCGGCAAGCCGCTGCTGGCCAACGACCCCCACCTGGGCGTCGGCATCCCCGGCATCTGGTACCAAACCGGCCTGCACTGCCGGACCGTCAGCGCGCAGTGCCCCTTCGACGTCAGCGGCTTCACCTTCGCCGGCCTGCCCGGGGTGGTGATCGGCCACAACGCCCACATCGCCTGGGGATTCACCAACCTGGGGCCCGACGTGAGCGACTTCTACCTGGAGAAGGTGGTCAGCGGGTCCTACGAGCGCGACGGGAGCTACCGCCCGATCACGGTGCGGCACGAGACGATCCACGTCGCCGGCGGCAAGGACGTCCCGCTCACCGTCCGCTCCACGGTGCACGGTCCGATCATGTCCGACGTGCTGCCCGACGTCGCCGCGGCCGGTGGGACCGCGCCGGTCGCCGGCAAGGAACAACACCCGCGGTATGCCGTGTCGCTCGCCTGGACGGGCCTGCGGCCCACGCGCACCGCCGACGCGATCTTCGAGCTGAACGCGGCGACCGACTGGCAGCAGTTCCGCCGCGCCGCCAAGGACTTCGCCGTGCCGGCGCAGAACCTCGTCTACGCCGACACCCAGGGACACATCGGCTACCAGGCCCCGGGAATGGTGCCGATCCGCCGCAGCGCCATCAAGCACGCACCACCCGGCTACTGGCCCGCGCCCGGCTGGGACAGCCGCTACGACTGGAAGGGCTTCGTCGACTTCGCCGACCTGCCGCACGTGCTCGACCCGGCCGAGGGCTTCATCGTCACCGCGAACCAGGCGGTGACGGCAAGCACCAAGCCGTTCCTCACCACCGAGTGGGGCTACGGGTTCCGCAGTGAACGGATCCGCACGCTGCTGGAGCGCGACCAGAAGATCAGCCCCGCCCAGATGGGTCGGATCCAGCTGGACACCCGCAACATCTTCGCGCCGAGCCTCGTCCCGATGCTGCTGTCCGTGGACCTGCACCGCTCGCCGTTCATCGAGGAGGCGCAGCGGCTGCTGCGGCACTGGAACTACACCTCCCCGGCGGACGGCAGCAGCAACTCCGCGGCGGCGGCCTACTACAACGCGGTCTGGTCGCACCTGCTCACGCTCACCTTCGACGACGAGCTGCCCCGCGACCTGCAGGCCGACGGCGGCGGCCGGTGGCGCGAGGCGGTCGCCCAGCTGCTCGCCCGCCCGAACGACCCGTGGTGGGACAACAAGTCCACGCCGGCAGTCACCGAGGGCCGTGACGAGATCCTGCGGCAGGCCATGGTCGACGCCCGCCTGGACCTCACCAAGACGCTGGGCAAGAAGACGGACACGTGGCAGTGGGGGCGGCTGCACCAGCTCACCCTCAAGAGCGACGTCCTGGGCGGCGACGGCGTGCCCGGGGTCATCCGGTCGATCTTCAACCGCGGCCCCTACCCGATGCCGGGCGACACCGCCGTGGTCGACGCCAACGGGTGGAACGCCGACCAGGGCTACCAGGTCGACTGGGCACCGTCCATGCGGATGGTCGTGGACCTCGGCCACCTCGACCGGTCCCGGTGGGTGAACGAGACCGGCAACTCCGGCCACCCCTACTCCGGCAACTACGACGACCAGATCGAGTCGTGGATCAAGGGCGAGAGCCACCCGTGGCCGTTCAGCCACCGAGCCGTCCACGCGGCGGCGGACGACACGCTGATCCTCAAGCCGTCGGGGAGCAAGCCGTGAGACCGGCGTCCGCGGTCAGCACCGCGTCGACCAGCGCGTCGTGCGGCTCGCTGGGCAACCGTCCCGGGGGCAACAGCTCCCCGTCGTGCAGCAGGGCGGCCACCAGCGCGTCCGGCCCTCGTCGGCCCAGCGCGCGGTCGTAGCTGCCGCCGCCTTGGCCCAGCCGCACTCCGTCAGCGTCGATCGCCAGGGCCGGGACGAGGATCAGCCCTGCGGTCCCGATCGCCTCGGTGCCGAGCCGCGGTCCCAGCTCGGCGGGCCCGTTCGGGGGCGCGGAGGTGACCTGTCGCCAGTCCAGGTCCCGGTCCTCGAGCATGTCCGGCAGCAGCACCGCCACCCCGGCCCCCACCAGCCGGCGCAGCACCGCCTCCGTCGGCGGCTCGGTCGGCAGAGAGAGGTATGCCGCCACGCACGCCGGCTGCCCCCGCTCCCCCCACAGGTCCATCACCCGCTCGGCCAGTCGCCGGGTGTCCGCCAGGCGGTCGCGTTCGGCGACGTGGGCGCGTCGGGCCGCCCGGGCCGCCCGACGCCACGCGCGCTTGTCGTCGTCCGGGCCCAGCCCGGCGAGGGACGGGACAGGAGCGGGGGTCGGTACGGCAGCCGGGGCCGCGGCGTCGGCGGGGTCGGGCTGGGAGGAGGCACACGGCATACCGACATTGTCGGCCGCTCCCGCGGCGGCTGCGGGACCACGCCGCTACCCTTCGCTGCATGAGTGCTGACGCCCGACCTCCCGCCGCCCGTCGCCCGGTCGAGAAGGCCGTCATCCCGGCCGCCGGACTCGGCACCCGGTTCCTGCCCGCGACCAAGGCGATCCCCAAGGAGATGCTGCCCGTCGTCGACAAGCCGGCGATCCAGTACGTCGTCGAGGAGGCCACTCGCGCCGGGCTCGACGACGTGCTGATGATCACCGGGCGCAACAAGGGGGCGCTGGAGGACCACTTCGACCGGAACTGGGAGCTGGAGCAGGCGCTCGAGGCCAAGGGGGACGAGCAGCGGTTGGCGCGGGTGCGCAAGTCTGCCGACCTGGGCACCATCCACTTCGTCCGCCAGGGGGAGCCGCTGGGCCTCGGCCACGCGGTGCTGTGCGCTGCCGAGCACGTGGGCGACAAGCCGTTCGCGGTGCTGCTGGGCGACGACCTGATCGACGCCCGCGACCACCTGCTCGAGCGGCTCATCAAGGTGCAGCAGCAGCGTGGCGGATCGGTGATCGCGCTGCTGGAGGTGCCGCCGGAGCAGACGCACCTCTACGGGTGCGCGGCGGTGCAGCCGGTCGACGGCGAGGACGACGTCGTGCAGGTCACCGGACTGGTCGAGAAGCCCGATCCCGCCGACGCGCCGAGCAACCTCGCGATCATCGGCCGCTACGTGCTGGACCCCAGCATCTTCGACGTGCTGGAGCGCACCGCGCCGGGCCGCGGCGGTGAGATCCAGCTGACCGACGCGCTGCAGGAGCGGGCCGCCGCCACCGGCGAGGGCGCCGGGGTGCACGGGGTGGTGTTCCGCGGCCGCCGCTACGACACCGGCGACCGGCTCGACTACCTCAAGGCCATGGTCAAGCTGGGCAGCCGGCACAAGGAGCTCGGTGACGACTTCGCGGCCTGGCTCAAGGACTGGGTCGCCGCGGGAGGGGAGTGACGCGGCGCGCGCCGTGACCTCATGATCAGCATCGAGGAGCACCTGGACCGGATCCTGCAGGCGGTGCACCAGCTGCCGCCCCGCGAGGAGGAACTGCTCGCGGGGCGCGGGTGCGTGCTCGCCGAGGACGTGGCCAGCCCGGTCGCCCTGCCCGGCTTCACCAACTCCGCCATGGACGGGTATGCCGTCCGCGCCGCCGACGTCTCCGGCGCGACCGGAGCCGCTCCGGTCACCCTGCCGGTCCTCGGCGACATCCCGGCCGGCAGCACCGAGCGGCACACCATGTCCGCGGGGGAGTGCTGGCGGATCATGACCGGGGCGCCGCTGCCCGGGGGCGCCGACGCGGTGGTCCCGGTCGAGTTGACCGACCGCGGCCTGGAGCAGGTGCGCATCGACGCGGCCGTGACCGCCGGGCGGCACGTGCGCCCGCAGGGTGAGGACGTCGCGGTCGGCGACGTCGTCCTGCAGGCCGGGACGCTCCTCGGCCCCCGTCAGGTCGCCGTGCTCGCCGCCGTGGGGCGCGACCGGGTGCGGGTGGTGCCGTGGCCGCGGGTGGTCGTGCTGTCCACCGGCGACGAGCTCATCGAGCCGGGGCAGACGCCCGGATTCGGGCAGGTCGTCGACAGCAACGGCCTCATGCTGACCGCCGCGGTGGCCGCCGTCGGGGCACCGGTGCGGCGGATCGGCCGGGTGCGCGACGACGACCAGTCCTTCCGGGACGCGCTCGCGGACGCCCTCGAGGGCGCGGACGCCCTCGTGACCACCGGCGGCGTGAGCGCGGGCGCCTACGACACGGTCAAGGCGGTGCTGTCCCGTTCGGGCACCGTGCAGTTCGACCAGGTCGCGATGCAGCCCGGCAAGCCGCAGGGCTTCGGGGTGCTGGCCGACGGCCGGGTGCCCGTCTTCACCCTGCCCGGGAACCCGGTGAGCGCACTGGTCTCGTTCGAGGTCTTCGTCGCGCCCGCGCTGCGGCAGATGGCCGGCCAGCCGGCCGAACCGCCCACCCTCGAGGCGGTCGCGGGCCACGACTGGAGCTCACCGGAGGGGCGCACCCAGTTCGCCCGGGTCGTGCTGCGGCGCGAGGGCGCCGACGGCGTGGACTGGACCGCCGACCTGGCCGGGGGACAGGGCTCGCACGTGCTCGGGGGGCTCGCGGCCGCCCACGCACTGGCCGTCATACCGGCGGAGGTGACGCAGGTGCACGCCGGTGACCAGGTCACCTGCCGGCTGCTGACCCCGCTGGGGACGGTCGCATGAGCGGCACCGAGGCACGCCCCGGCGACGCGGATCCGGCGCCGCGGCTGACCCACGTGCGGGCCGACGGGTCGGCGCACATGGTGGACGTGAGCGCCAAGGGCGTGACCGCCCGCACCGCGTCGGCCGCCGGCCGGGTGCTGCTCTCGCCGGAGGCCGTGGCGGCGCTGCGGGCCGGGGAGGTGCCCAAGGGGGACGCGCTCGCGGTCGCGCGCATCGCCGGCATCCAGGCGGCCAAGCGCACGCCAGAGCTGGTGCCGTTGGCGCATCCCATTGCGGTGCACGCGGTCTCAGTCGACCTGGCGGTCGCCGACGACGGGGTCGACATCGTCGCGCAGGTGCGGACGGCCGACCGGACCGGCATCGAGATGGAGGCGCTCACAGCGGTCAGCGTCGCCGCCCTCGGCCTGGTGGACATGGTGAAGGCCGTGGACAAGCACGCCCGGATCACCGACATCCGCGTGACGGCCAAGTCCGGGGGACGTTCCGGCGACTGGACCGAGGGCGACGGAGCATGAGCCTGGCCGGCCGTCGGGCGGTCGTGGTGGTGTGCTCCACCCGTGCCGCCTCCGGGGTGTATGCCGACCGCTCCGGTCCCGTGGTCGTCGACACCGTGCGGGGGTGGGGCCTCACCTGCGCGGACCCGGTGGTCGTGCCCGACGGGCCGGAGGTGGAGCGCGCGCTCCGGGAGGCCGTGGGGTCGGGTGCGGATCTGGTCATCACCAGCGGGGGCACGGGCGTGAACCCGAACGACGTGACTCCGGAGCAGACCCGGCGCGTCCTGGAGCGCGAGGTGCCGGGCATCGCCGAGGCGATCCGCGCGGCCGGCGTCGCGGCGGGGGTGCCGACCTCGATGCTGTCGCGCGGACTGGCCGGGACGGTGGGCACGACCCTGGTGGTGAACCTGCCCGGCTCGACCGGGGGCGTGCGCGACGGCCTGGCCGTCCTCGAGCCGGTGCTGGATCACGCGCTGTCCCAGCTGCGCGGGGGCGACCACTGATGTCCCGCTGGTGGCCGCTCGAGCTCACGCACGAGCGGCCGGACCTCGGACGGGTCGTCCTGCGCCCCCTGCGCCGGCGCGACCGGCGCGAGTGGCGGGCGGTGCGCGAGGCGAACGTGGACTGGCTGCGGGAGTGGGAGTCCACGCTGCCCCAGCCGGCCCCGCAGCCGCTGCGCTTCGGTGCCCTGGTGCGCACCATGGACCGCGAGGGCCAGGCGGGGCGGATGCTCCCGTTCGTCATCGACCTCGACGGCCGGGTCGTCGGGCAGATGCACCTGTTCGGGATCACTTGGGGTTCCTTGCGTTCCGCGGCCGCCGGCTACTGGGTGAGTGAACAGGTCGCCGGGCGCGGGATCGCCCCGCTGACGCTGGCGATGCTCGTCGACTACGCGATCAACGGGATGGGGCTGCACCGCGTGGAGGTCAACATCCGCCCGGACAACACGGCGAGCCTGAGCGTCGTGGCGAAGCTGGGGTTTCGCGACGAGGGGGTACGCGCCCGCTACCTGCACATCAACGGCGCCTGGCACGACCACCGCACGTTCGCCCTGACCGCCGAGGACCTCCTCGACGTCGACCTGGTGAGTCGCGTGCGCACGCGCTGACGCCCAGCATCTGCTCAGCATCCGGGCGGAAACGCTGGTCACACCCGCCACTTGCGCGACACACCGAGGAAGTTCGCGGAGCAGCGGCTCCCCGCAGCCTACGGTCGTCTCGTGTCGCCGAGCAGCCTGATCTTCCTCCTCATCGTCGCGATCTGGGCTGCCTATCTGCTCCAGCACTGGGTCCGCCGGCGGGAGCACCTCGCGACCGCGCGCTCGGTGGACCGCTTCTCGGAGGCGATGCGCGTCCTGGAGCGCCGCGAGTCGCTCCAGACCACCGCCGGCGAGGCCTCCCAACACCGTTCGTACGCCGTCAGTCCCACCCGCGCGATCCACTCCACCGCGGTGGTCAAGCCGGCGCGTGTCGAGGACGACGCCCGCCCCTCTGTCTCCGAGCGTCCCCACCGCTCCGACCGTTCCGGCGCGCGGGACGGTCACGCCCCTCGCCAAGAGCGGCGCGGACTGCTCAGCCGACTGGCCGGCGTCTTCGCCGGCGTGACGGCGCGCCGGGTCCGCGGGATCTCCCTGGTCCTCGCGGTGCTCGCGCTCGTCACCCTCGCCGTCCTCGTGCCGGTGCTCGCCCTGCCCTGGTGGGCGGTTGCCGTGGCCGGCGGCGTCGTCGTGGTGGACCTGGCGTGGCTGCGCCTCGCCGCCCGACGGACCACGCCCTCCCGCCAGCGCCGCCCG
>NZ_DASSTI010000064.1:0-4223 GCF_035708005.1 Segeticoccus sp.
TGGGGCCGGCACTGGATCATCGGGACCACCGACACCGACTGGACCCTGGGCAAGGCCCACCCGGCGGCCAGCCAGCGGGACATCGACTACCTGCTGCGGCACGTCAACGCCGTCCTGTCGACCCCGCTGACCCGGGCCGACGTCGAGGGCGTCTACGCCGGACTGCGGCCGCTGCTGGCCGGGGAGTCCGAGGCCACGAGCAAGCTCTCCCGCGAACACGCCGTCAGCCACACCGTCCCGGGACTGGTGGTGGTCGCGGGAGGCAAGTACACGACATACCGGATCATGGCCAAGGACGCGATCGACGAGGCGGCGCACGGGCTGTCCGCGGCCGCGGGGCGGCGGGTGCCGCGCTGCTGCACCGACGACGTCCCGCTGCTGGGGGCCGATGGCTACGAGGCGCTGTGGAACCAGCGGGCCCTCCTCGCCGACCGCAGCGGCCTGCACCAGGCGCGGATCGAGCACCTGCTGCGCCGCTACGGCTCCCTCGTCACCGAGGTGCTCGACCTCGTGGCCAAGGACCCCTCGCTGGGTGAGCCGCTCGACGGCGCGGGCGACTACCTGCGCGCCGAGGTCGTCTACGCCACCTCCCACGAGGGCGCCCGCCACCTCGACGACGTGCTCACCCGGCGCACCCGGATCTCGATCGAGACCTTCGACCGGGGCACCCGGTCTGCGTCGGTGGTGGCCGAGCTCATGGGGACCGTGCTGGGGTGGGGAGCCGAGCAGCGCGAACGCGAGGTGCGGCACTACCTCGCCCGGGTCGAGGCCGAGCGGCAGAGCCAGCAGATGCCCGACGACGAGACCGCCGACGCCGCCCGCATGGGGGCGCCCGACGTCGTGCCGGTCACCCCGGCCTGACCCCCGGACCTGCCCGGCACGCGAATCTCGGGACTTTCCCGCCGTTCTCGGGACGCCCCGAGCGCAAAGTCACGAGATGTGGTGCAGCCCTGACAGGTCTTTGGGACGTTCCCGCTGCCACAACAGCGGAAACGTCCCAAAGACTTGCGGGGGGAGGGGTGGCTCAGGGGTGGTCAGTTCTCCCCGTTGCGGTTGCGGTGCCGCGTGACGTCGTTCTCGTCGAAGTCGCGCTCGGCGTCGACGTCGTCGGCCGTGACGTTCTCGTCGGGCGTCTCCTTGGCCAGGGCGTCGACGTCCACGTCGCGGATGTCCTGCGCACCGGCCGTCGGGATCGTGCCCGTCGGGTCAGTGGCCGTGGTGTCGGCGCCGCCCACGGTGTTCGTGCCGAGCGGCTCGGTGCCGTTGCCCGGCGCCCCGTCGAGCTCGGTGGCGAGACCGCTGCCGGCGGCCGTTCCCGCGGCCGTGCCGGTCGTGCTCGTGGTGACGCCCGAGGTGGTGCTGGTCGGCGGGACGTAGGGCTCGGCCGGCGGCGTCGCCCATGGGTCCTCGGCGCCCTGCGACTTCTTCAGGTATGCCGCCACCGCGGCTCCCGCGGCAGCCAGGACTCCCAGCACGATCAGCACGGTGCCGCCCTTGCCGCTGCGCTTCTTGCCGACGTTGCCGTCGCTGAGCACGGCCGCTGCGGCGCTGCTGCGGCGGGCGAGGTCACCCTTGCCCTCCGAGAGCTCGGCGAGCGCCTTCTGCACCTTGGGCAGCACCTCGTCGACGATCTTGTCGCGCGCGGTGTCCACCGCCGGGCCGACGGCGGCGACGGCCTGCTCCACCTTGGGGCCGGCCACCTCCAGCCCGTGCTCCAGCTGCGGCTTGCTCCACTCGTACGCGGCCTCGGCCCGGGGCTTGCCCCAGTCCTTGGCCGCCTTCGCCGCGGCCTCGGCGCGCGGCTTGGTCCACTCGTAGGCCGCCTCGGCGGCAGCCTCGGCCCGCGGCCTGCTCCACTCGTAGGCCGCCTCGGCCCGCGGCTTGCTCCACTCGTAGGCCGCCTCGGCTCGGGGCTTGCCCCACTCCACAGCCAGCGTGGCGCCTTCCGCCACGGCGGGGGCCACTCGCTCGCGGACCGAGTCCGTGACCGTGTGCCCGGCCTTCACGGCTTTCGCCTGGGCCTTCTTGTTCACCTTCTCGGCCTTGCTCCTGCGAGTGATCACTCGAGTCCTCCTGTCGCGTCGCCGGTCGGTTCCTGCCCATCCTGCCCTGCCGCACCCCCATCCGACCACCGGGCGCCGCAGGTGCGGGACGGGCGGGGCAGGGGTGCGTGCGAGGATGGCGCTCATGAACGTGACGCTGCACACCAACAAGGGCGACATCAACCTCACCCTGTTCCCCCATGATGCGCCGAAGACGGTGGACAACTTCGTCGGCCTCGCCAGCGGCGAGAAGGAGTACAAGGACGACGCCGGCCGGACGAACCCGCAGCCGTTCTACGACGGCCTCGTGTTCCACCGGATCATCCCGGGCTTCATGATCCAGGGCGGCTGCCCGCTCGGGCAGGGCATGGGCGGTCCGGGCTACACCTTCGATGACGAGATCAGCCCCGCGCGCGACTTCACCCAGCCCTACATGCTCGCGATGGCCAACGCCGGCAAGCGCGGCGGCAAGGGCACGAACGGCTCGCAGTTCTTCATCACCGTCGGCCCGACCACCTGGTTGCAGGGCAAGCACACGATCTTCGGTGAGGTCGCCGACGGCCCCAGCCGCGAGGTCGTCGACGCCATCGCGGGCGTGCCGACCGCCGCCCAGGACCGCCCGGTCGAGCCGGTCGTCATCGAGAAGGTCACCGTCACCCGCGACTGACACCGCCGCTGTCCGCGCCCATGGTGGGGTCGGCTCAGGAATCCCCACCATGGGCGGTTCGTTCCTCCCACAGCAGCAACCGCGGGAGGTCCCGCGGTCCCACCAGACCACGCCCGGCACCCCAGCCGGTCACCCTGACGAGGCGAGCCGACGACGATGAGTGAGCACCCGGCATACCAGGACCAGCAGGCACCGGTGTGCCCACGGCACCCGGACCGGGTGTCCTACGTGCGCTGCCAGCGCTGCGGCCGCCCGACGTGCCCGGAGTGCCAGCGGCCCGCTGCGGTCGGCGTGCAGTGCGTGGACTGCATCCGCGAGGCCAACCGGGGCGCCCGCGTCACCCGGACCACGCTCGGCGGGCGCGCCAGCCGCGACACGCGCCCGCTGGTCACCTACACGCTCATCGCGATCTGCGTGCTGGTCTGGCTCGGGCAGCTCGCCTCACCGATCGTCACGCGCGACCTGTGGTTCTCCCCGCTGCAGGGCAGCAGCGAGCCGTGGCGGTTCGTCACCGCCGCGTTCGTGCACGCGCCCGGCATCGGCAACATCTGGCACATCGGCTTCAACATGTACGCCCTGTGGATCCTCGGGCAGTATCTCGAGCCGCTGCTGGGGCGCGTCCGCTTCCTCGCGCTGTACCTCATCAGCGCCATCGGCGGGTCCGTGGGCTACCTGCTGTTCGCCCAGCCGCCGACGATCCAGAACCCGCAGACCGGCTGGGTCACGCCCACGGTCGGCGCCTCCGGTGCGGTGTTCGGGCTGTTCCTGGCGATGTTCGTCATCAACCGGCACCTCGGTCGCTCGAGCGCCGGGATCCTGGGGATCCTCGTGATCAACGCCGTGCTGGGGTTCATCGTGCCGGGTATCGCCTGGCAGGCCCACGTCGGCGGTGCCATCACCGGGCTGCTGTGTGGCGCGGTGATCGCCTGGACCTCGCCGCGGGCGCCCACGTGGCGACGGCAGCTGCAGGTGCCGCTGCTCGTGGCGGTCCTCGTGCTGGCCGGTGTGCTCGCCTGGCTGCGCTACGCCACCGTCACGCTGCCCTACTGACCGGCGGTCCTCCTCGACCCGGGACTGTTGCTGAGGGGTCCGTGCTCGGGGGAACCGCGTTCCGTCAGCAACAGTCGAGGCTCGGGGCCGCGTCCGGCGGCGCTCCCTGTGGACAACGGGCGCGTTCCCGTCCACACCCATCGGAGTTATCCACAGGTTGTCCCCAGTTTGGGGAAAACTACACAGGTGTCATTCCGTCATCCGGACAACCCGGCGCGGCCCGGCCACCAAGGTGGACGAGCACCAAGGGCGCAAGAACACGTGAGCGGCGGAAGCGGAAGCGCACGTGGGACGACGGGCTCGGTCCGGCTTCGTCCGGACGGAAGGCGTCAGCGCCAGCGGGTGGTCATCAGGAACCCGGCCAGCATCAGCGCGAAGCCGATCATCAGGTTCCAGTAGCCGAGCGCGCCGACCGGGAACGAGCCCTGGGTGATGTAGAAGGTCGCCACCCACAGCAGCCCCAC